>CAZTNJ010000026.1:0-21524 GCA_964614835.1 uncultured Ignavibacteria bacterium
AGCCTCCTGCTGATATTTTTTTAAAATAATGGTGGCGTTATGCCCACCAAATCCGAACGAATTAGACAGAGCGTAATTTATTTGATAATCACGCGCGCCCTCTCTAACATAATCCAAATCGCAGTTGGGATCGGGATTGTCAAGGTTTATTGTCGGGTGAATCTTTCCGACTTTAATTTGCATAACGGTCGCGATTAATTCCGCCGCGCCAGTCGCACCCAATAGATGTCCAATCATGGATTTCGTTGAGTTGCAGGGTATCTTATAGGCGCGTTCCCCAAAAACCTGCTTAATCGCGTTGGTTTCAGCGATATCTCCGAGATCGGTCGAGGTGCCATGCGTATTAATATAATCTATATCGGATTGCGACACTCCGGCGCATTTAATCGCCGCAACCATACTTCGAGCTGCCCCTTCGCCATTGGGGGCGGGAGCAGTGATATGATAAGCATCAGCCGACATACCGATTCCGGCAAGCTCCGCATAAATTCTGGCTCCACGCTTTTTGGCATGTTCAAGATTTTCCAGAATCAATATCCCGGAACCTTCGGCGATTACAAACCCATCGCGGTCTTTATCGAAGGGCCGAGAAGCTTTTTCGGGAGCATCGTTACGCGTCGAAAGCGCCTTGGCATTGCAGAATCCGGCTATCGAAGTGCGGGTAATGGCCGCCTCCGTTCCACCGGTCACCATGATATCAGCCAGGCCAAGTTTTAGCGACATGAATGAGTCGGCAATCGCGTGGGCCGAGGAGGCGCAGGCCGAAACAACTGCGTAGTTTGGCCCTTTAAAACCATACTTTATTGCCACCAATCCGGCGGACATATCAGGTATCATCATTGGTACGAAAAATGGCGAGACTCTTTCGGCGCGTCCTTCTACCACCAGCGAGTGCTGTTGCTCGAAAGTATTTATTCCGCCGATTCCAGAACCGATAACCGCCCCGACCCTTTCACCATCAATACCGCCCAAATTCACACCCGCGTCTTCAATTGCCATCTTAGCCGCCGCCAGCGCGAACTGTTGAGACAAATCGACCCGCTTGATTTCTTTCTTTTCCATAAATTGCAGCGGGTCGAAATTTCTCACTTCTCCCGATATTTGAGACGATAGGCCGGTACAATCGCAACCCTGGGTAATGCCAATTCCTGATTTTCCCGCCAGCAGATTGGAGATATAATCAGCCAGATTCATCCCCAAAGGAGATACTACCCCCATCCCAGTTATAACGACACGATTGTACATAGGCATATATTTATTCTTTTACGTTTTTTTTCAGATATCCAATCGCCTCGCCAACAGTCGTAATCTTGCTTGCTTCTTCTTCCGGAATCTGGCATCCAAATTCCTCTTCTAAGGCGAGAATCAATTCAACCTGATCCAGTGAGTCGGCATCGAGATCATCCACAAAACTGGCCTCGGGCGTTACCTTTTCCGCATCTACACTAAGACTTTCGACGATTACGTTTTTTACTCTTTCTTCAATTGAAGCCATGTCTTCCTCCTTAAATAGATCGCTGTTTTTATGATGCTTTACATTAACATTCCACCATCAATATGAATCACCTGTC
The DNA here is from genome assembly GCA_964614835.1 of uncultured Ignavibacteria bacterium. Classification (GTDB taxonomy): domain Bacteria; phylum Zixibacteria; class MSB-5A5; order UBA10806; family 4484-95; genus JAAYTW01. The sequence goes on from CAZTNJ010000026.1 coordinate 1,572, forward strand.
CGGTGACATACGACGCCGCTTCAGATACCAAAAACAACACGACACCCGCGATATCCTCGGGAGTACCGGGCCGCCCCAGAGGCACCGATTGCAGGAATTTCGTTTTTGCTTCCTCGGGCAAATCTTTGGTCATATCAGTAGCGATATAGCCAGGAGCAACCGCGTTAACGGTTACGTTGCGGCTGGCCAATTCTTTGGCTGTCGATTTGGTCAGGCCTATCAATCCGGCTTTGGATGCCGAATAATTGGCTTGTCCGGCATTTCCCATAATCCCAACTACTGATGAGACATTGACAATTCGTCCGTATCTTTTCTTCATCATCCCGCGCGACGCCGCCTTGGTGCACAAGAACGCCCCTTTTAAATTTACCGTCAAAACCAGGTCCCAGTCCTTTTCATCCATCCGCGCAAGGAGATTATCTCTGGTAATTCCGGCGTTGTTAACCAGAATATCGACACTTCCGAATGTATCGTTGGCAGCTTTGAATAGCGCCTCTACATCTTCGGCTTTCGAAATATCTCCTGCAACAGCCAGCGTCTTAATTTCACCGCTTGCCAATTCGGCGGCGGTTTGATTTGCGAAATCGGCGGCGATATCAGAAATAACCAAATTCGCTCCGGCTTTGCCGAGAACCCGGGCGATTTCTTTGCCGATACCTCTGCCCGCGCCCGTAATCAATGCGGTCCTGCCCGAAAGTTCGCTCATACTCTGGCTCCTATCAGTGATTCGATGTCCGATAACTTATCGCAACCAATCGCTTTATATTCGAAATCTCCTATAGAACGTTTTAGAAGCCCCTGTAGAACTTTGCCTGGACCGATTTCGAAATATTCCGTAATATTTAGCGAGACCATTTTCTGAATTGTGGGATACCATAAAACCGGCGCTGTTATCTGTTCAATTAAAAGCTTTTTCATGGTAAATGGTTCGACAACCGGTTCGGCCGTTACGTTTGCTATCACCGGGAAATCAAAATTATTAAATTCGATTAAATTGATATAGGCCGCCATTCCTTCTCTAGCTTCAGCCATCAATGGCGAATGATAGGCCCCGCCGACCGCAAGCATAATCGCGCGTTTGGCTCCGCCGGCCTTTAATTTTTCGCAGGCGATTCCGACACTCTCCTTACTGCCGGAAATGGCCACCTGGTCAGGCGAATTAAAATTGGCCGGCACCACCCCCTCAATATCATGTATGATTTCTTTTACCTGTTCAAGAGTCAGGCCAACGATTGCTGCCATCGTACCGGGATATCTGTCGCAACACTGCTGCATCAACTGCGAACGAAGCTTGACCGCTTTCAGCCCATCTTCGAACGATATCGCCCCGGCAGACACCAGCGCCGAATACTCGCCCAAGCTATGTCCCGCCGAAAGTTGCGGCCTGATTCCGGCCTCCTTGAGAATCTCATTAACAATCGTCGAATGCACAAAAATAGCAGGCTGCGTGTATCGCGTTTGCACCAATTTTTCTTCCGGGCCGTTGAAACAGACGTTTTTCAAATCCATTTCGAGGATTTCATCGGCGCGATCGAAATATTTCCGGGCTATCGAAAACTCTTTATATAAATCGCTTCCCATTCCGACATATTGCGATGCCTGTCCGGGAAATAAAAATGCTTTCATTTAAAACTCCACTATTGCCGATCCCCAGGTGAATCCGCCGCCAAAGGCAACCATCAGAACCTTATTCCCTGGCTTAATACGGCCACCGCGTATCGCCTCGTCAAGCGCGATAGGTATCGAGGCCGCCGAGGTGTTGCCATATTCATGAATATTGATATACACTTTTTCAAGCGGTATATTTATTCGATTGGCCGTTGATTCGATTATCCTGATGTTAGCCTGATGAGGTATCAGCATGTCGATTTCTTTAGCAGATATACCGGTTTTCTCTAAAACCATAGCGGCGGCCTCCCCCATGGCCATAACCGCATTTTTATAGACTTCAGGTCCGGCCATGTGAATAAACCTATCGCCATTTATCATTACTTCAGGATCAATCGGCATTCGTGAGCCGCCGGCGGGAACAGTCAACAAATCGTATAATGAACCATTGCTTTTCATATATGTGCCAAGTATTCCACCGGGTTTTTCCGATGCTTTTACGATAGCCGCCCCGGCTCCATCGCCAAAAAGCACGCAGGTATTACGATCGCTCCAATTAGTGATTTTGCTTAACGTTTCCGCGCCAATCACCAGAACCGTATCAGCCTGTCTCGATTCGATCATCGCCTTGGCTAAAGCCAATCCATATACGAACCCGGAGCAAGCCGCCACAATATCCATCACCGCGGCATTAAAAGCCCCGATATTATTCTGTACGAAACATGCCGTTGATGGCAGCGGCCTATCGGGCGTAACGGTACCCAAAATAATAAGGTCAATTTCCTCAGGTCTAACCCCGGCTGATTCCAGCGCGTTCAAAGCGGCCGCGGTGGCCATATCCGAACTTGCCTCATCCTTTGACGCCAGATGACGTCTTTTAATTCCGGTTCGCGCGACGATCCACTCGTCGTCCGTTTCTACCATTTTTTCCAAATCGGAATTAGTAAGCACTCGGACAGGAACGCTCGCCCCGGTGCCTACCACACGGGCAAATCTTTTCATTGGGAAATGTCGTTCTCTTTCTTGGCAATCTGTTCGATGGCGTTGCCATTTTCTTTAAGCTTTTCCTGGATGACTTTATTTACCTGCTTGCGCACCACATCCACCGCCACCAAAATCGCATTCATAATTGCCTTCGGCGATGAACCGCCGTGGCAAATAATACAAACCCCGTTTATACCAAGAAGCGGCGCCCCACCGTATTCCGCGTAATCGAGCGAATGTTTAAAACTCTTGAACGCGGGCCGCATCAATAATGCCCCGATATTAGCAAAAAGATTTCCTCTAATCGTCTTCTTCAGCAGACCGGTAAAAAATCCTTCAATCGATTCGGCGAATTTCAAAACTATGTTACCGACAAACCCATCGCAAACGACAACATCGGCGGTGCCTTTTAGAATATCGCGCCCTTCGACATTGCCGCAGAAATTCAAACCAGAACTATCCAGCAGTTTGTGCGAGGCTATCGTCAATTCGTTTCCCTTGGAACGCTCTTCGCCTATTGACAGCAATCCTACTTTTGGATTGCGTACTTTCAAAATATGTTTCGTGTAGATTGCGCCCATAATCCCGAACTGAAACAGGTGATGAGCCTTGCAATCCGAATTGGCGCCGACATCTAAAACCAGCGCCACTCCCTCCTCTGTGGGAAAATACTGCGCTATGGCCGGACGGGCAACCCCTTCTAATCTTCCCAGAGTCAACAGCGATGATGCCATCACCGCGCCGGTATTGCCGGCCGAGATAAACGCATTGGCTTTGCCTTCCTTCTGAAGATTCATTCCGACATTAATCGATGATTGCTTTTTTCGCCTGACTGCTTCGGCAGGCTCCTCGCCCATCTCGATTATCTCTTCGGCATCGACAATCTGAATCGGCAGTTTCTCGGCATGAAGCCCTTTAAGCTCTTCAACAATTCGGGACCTTTGCCCTACTAATATCAGTTCAACATCGGAGGGCAGAATCCGATAACCCATCACCGCTCCGGCAACGACCGAAAACGGCGCGTTATCCCCGCCCATGGCATCGATGGCGATTCTTATCTTAGCGTCCGCCGTATCCATCGATAATTATCAGGTTTTGGCGATAGGAACTACTTCGCGTCCTTTATACCAACCGCAATGCGGGCAAACCTGGTGGGGAAGCTTCTTCTCGTGGCAATGAGGACACTCAGCGATCGTAGGCATATCGAGTACCCAGTGTGTGCGTCTTTTACGACCACGCGTTTTTGAATGTCTTCTTTTTGGAAGAGGCATTGGAACTCCTTACTGATAACAGGTGTGTTTATTCAATCAATCTGGTTTTTGAACAGTTTCTTTAATACGTCCCATCGCTCATCGGATTTATCCGGCACGCAATCGCAGGGACCTTCGTTTAGGTCGGCGCCGCACATCGGACAGAGCCCCCGACAATCGTCGCCGCAAAGCGGTTTAAGCGGAACAGCCAGAATAATCGATTCTCTCACTCTCTGGCTTATATCCAATTCCGATTGAGTTTTGGGGATAATCTCGAAATCATCATCGTCGTTTAACGTTTCCGGCACCATATCCAGCATCTGTACTACATATTGAAGCCGGGTATCTATCGGCAGATTAAATATCTCCAGACAGCGGCTGCATTCGACTTCCGCCTCGGCCCGGATATCTATCTGGCAGATTATCTCATCGCCGAACATCGTTCCCGTGAAATCGACCTCGATGGGGAAGGGAAATTTCGCTCCCGCGACCACGATATCGAGTTCTTCCGCCGTCTCCGATAAATGAAACACGCGCGGCTCTGCCGTTATTTGCCGGATATCAACTTTCATAGGCTGCCAAAATAACGATATGGCGGTTGTTATGTCAAGCGAAAATTGGCCAAGGCAGAGTAGGATTTGGAGTTAGGCATGGCGAGGGTTCTGGCTTTTTGGTCATATTTCCGGCGATTTTCGCGCGGATGGGTATTGACATCTATGATAATTTAAAATATGTTTAGACAGACGGTCAATATCGACACACAAAGGGAGCATTAAGATGGGTTATTTTCGGATGGTAGGCATATTTGTCGTAGCGGTTTTGGGGGCGATTTCTAATATGACTTTTGCCCAAACCCCCTTCAACTACGACACCCTCAAGATTTCGTTTGGGTATGTGATTCCGGATTATCGCAAAACGCCTGGCAAAGACACCACCGATAGCGATTTCCTTATCCTCTGCCCGGCAATTTACAAAAACGAGATCGATCGCAACAATGTCGATATCTACGGTCATCTGACAACTGTGCCGCAGCCCGGCGAATTTTATGTCGGCCAGCTGCCGAATCGGTTCATCGACTCCTGCTTTATCGATAAGCCCGGCGACACGCTGGTGCTGCTGGGATCGTTTGATACTATTGGCACTGCCAAAGCCGTAATTTCCGAAATCGATTACATGGAGCAGGGGGATATCCTTCGCACAAACTGCCAGCTTAAACTGGTTGATTCGATATCGCCTGTCGCCAAGATGGGAGCTTTTGTTGCGGTTCGGCCGGATGAAAGCATGGGGATTTATGCAATGACATATAAACCAATTGACTTCCATCCTCTATCGCAGGCGATAATCGATTCTATTAGAATTCATCACATAAAAACCTGGCTTGATAATCGCGGCCAAACTCTAGGCAAAAGCGGTATTGAAGAAATGCTCAAACACGCTCTTGATTCGGGTTATTGCGAAATAACCTTTTACGATGAATGGCCGAATCCCTATTCCTCGAGACGTAACTATCCGGCGGTCTTGGTTAATCTGGGGCCTAAAATACCAGACATCTGGTCTTCAGTATATAAACTAGTGCATTCTGACAAGGGTTGGAATATTCAGACATTATTAAGCGTATCATCATATGGTAAAACAACCGAACTGATTTGCAGGTTCGATTTGAATGGCGATGACAAGGCGGAATACCTGGTCACCGAACAAGAAGAGGAATTAAAGGCGATAATCTACAGCGACTCCGATTCCGGCTGGGCACCGGTGCTATCCGGTGATGCTACCTGGCAGGAGTAAATTTTGTAGGGGCACGATATATCGTGCCCCTATAAAAATCTTTCCCCTACTTCTCCGCCGCCTTTTTAAATCCCTCTAAAAACGGCTTGAATAAATCTATCGGCACCGGGAATATCGTGGTCGAATTGCGCTCGCTGGCCACTTCCACCAATGTCTGCAGATACCGCAACTGGATACCCACCGGTGATTGCGCCAATGTCTGGGCCGCCTGATTAATCCGTTCCGAGGCTTGCACTTCGCCGTCGGCATGGATTACCTTGGCGCGGCGTTCGCGTTCGGCCTCCGCCTGACGGGCTATCGCGCGTTGCATTTCCTGCGGCAAATCGACATTTTTCACCTCGACAATACTTACCTTGACCCCCCAGGGTTCAGTTTGGCTGTCAATAATGTTCTGTAATTCCTGATTTATCTTTTCGCGATTGGATAACAAATCATCCAATTCAACCTGCCCTAACACCGAACGCAAGGTGGTCTGGCAGATTTGTGATGTCGCGTAGATATAATCTTCAACGGCGACAATCGCCCGGTTGGCATCCATGACCCGGAAATAGGCAACCGCATTGACTTTTACCGAAACGTTGTCGCGGGTGATAATATCCTGTGGGGGCACATCCATGGGCACCGTGCGAAGCGATACTTTCACCATTTTATCAATAATCGGAATCAGGAAAATCAAACCAGGACCTTTAGTATCGATTAGCCGTCCCAGCCTAAAAATTACCCCTCTTTCGTATTCGCGTAAAATTCTTATCGCCTGGCTGATGATAAAAATCCCGAAAAAGATAATTATCACTAAGCCGTACATACTTTCTACCATTTCTTTCCTCCTTGAAAATTATATTTTTTCTACCCTTAAAATCAATCCGTCAACTTTTACGACTTTAACCGGCGTTCCGGGAGGATAATCTTCGGCGGCTTCGGCTTTCCAGTATTCACCCATAACGAAAACCATTCCTTTGCCGTTTTTCATTTCTTTAACTTCACCCCGTTCCCCCACAATCCCAGATTCGCCGGTGACAACTTTGCGTTTTTGCGCCTTTAAGGCGAAATAAATCGCGAACAAGAAAAAAGCCACCGTGACTATCACTGTCGGGATAATCACCGATAACGATACTCTCAAATAAGGAACATCAGAATCAATTAGCATAAGCGACCCCAATAGTAAACTAATCGTTCCGCCTATGGCCAAAAGGCCATGGCTGACTACTTTTAACTCCAGTATAAATAATATCACAGCCAGAATCATTAAGGCCAGCCCCGCGTAATTGATAGGCAGTGTTTGCATGGCGAAAAACGCCATTATCAAACAGATTCCTCCTATCACCCCGGGGAAAATCGCGCCGGGATTGGAAAATTCGAAATACAATCCCATCATCCCGAGCGTCAATAAGATATACGCGATATTCGGATTGGATATCACGTTCAGGATTTTATTGGCAAATCCTATATCCTTTGTGTTTACTTTCGCGCCCTTAGTATTCAAGACAACTTTTCCCGAAACCACTTCGACAGTATCGCCGTCGATTTTTTCCAAGAGTTCGTCAATGTCTTTGGCGATATAGTTTATCACGTTCATCTCGAGCGCTTCATATTCGGTAATCGAGGCCGATTCTCGCACCGCCTTTTCGGCCCATTCAATATTACGTCCCCTTTTATTGGCCAGCGTTTTGATTTTGGCGACGGCGTCATTGGTAATCTTTTCTCCCATTATCGAATCGACCTGGCCGCCTATACCAACCGGGTGCGCCGAACCGATATTAGTCTGTGGCGCCATCGCCGCTATATGGCAGGCGTATGTGATATACACCCCCGCCGATCCTGCTCGCGATCCTGGCGGCGCGATATACATCACAACCGGCACATTGGATGCCAGTATTTCGCGATTGATATCCCAGGTCGATTCCGATAGGCCGCCCGGAGTGTCAAGCTGGATTAGAAGCGCTTGCGCGCCATCTTTTTCGGCGGCCTCTATCGCGTGGCCAATTACCCGAATCGTAATCGGCCCGATGGCTCCGGTAACAGTAACCATATTAACATGAGGAGTTTCTTCCGCCGATACCGCCGTTTGCGCCAGAAATAATCCGGCATACAGAATTATAATCGCTTTAAAATAACTCATTTATCGCCTCTCATCCAAATTTAACCTGCCATATTGTAAGACAGACCGATAGTAGTGTCAATAGAATAACGAACCCGATATTCATTAAACGTAAAAAAGCCCCGATTTTTGAACCGGGGCTTGCGGAATAAATGAGGCTGCGATTTATCTTTTAATCGTCATCTCTATCTGGCATGCCCATTCTACGATAATCTCTGCCCTTACCCGGACCGCGGCCATCGCGCTTGCCGAATTCGCAGCAATCGCCTTTGCGACCGTGTTTACCTTGGCCCATCATCGGTCCCGGTGGGCATTGTTTTCTCTGTTCGGGTGTCAGTATCGACATTCTTTCGAGCTTACCCGATAACTTGCGTTTCGCCAAAGCGGTTTTCGCGGCCGAAACCTGATCGAACTTCTTCATGGCGGCGCCTTTGTCAAGATTATCCGCCATCATGATTTCTTTCAACTCGATTTTGGCTTTCTCCAGGTCGGCTTTCAACTGTACCAAATCTTTCTGCTCGGCCAGAAGGCTTGCTTTCATTTGCTTTTCTTGAGCGTCGGTGAGTTTTAATTCATCCGACAAACATGCCAGCCTTGGTGTCTGGGCGTAAAGTCCAGCCGCGACAAATGATATCAATACTGTCGCTAAGATAATTACTCGTTTCATGGTTCCTCCTTTTTTATTATTAATCATTAGGTTCTCTGCCTTGTCTTTTTCCGCGCATTTCTTGACGGGCATCCCCGATAATATCCCGCATCTCCATCATGAATTTGATTTCGAAAACATATAATTGACCGATTTGCCTCGTGTTTAAAATACCTTTGACATCGTTACGAAATTTAATCCGGGCATCCTGACCGGCTCTATCTAAACTATCCAATTTATCAAGCTGCCGGTTGATATCCGATTCCGAAGCCCGGTCTTTCTGAACCAGTTCATCCAATTTCTGAATGACGTCACCTCTCGAAATTTGGATACGCTCCCAGGTATCAAAAAATCTGTTATAGATCGGGAAAAATCGCTGTGATTGGGATTCATCCATCTCCAGTTTTTCAGTCAGTTTCCACATTTTGATTGTCTTTATTCTGTCTTTGACCTGTTCGCGCATCGGCCCGCCTTTGTGCCCCATCGGCATCGGCGGTTCGACAAGTTGCGCCTGCGCTACCGATATCATCGTGATAAAACAGGCCATCCAGGCGGTTCTTGCTATTAACTTTCGCATTTTATCCCTCAGTCCCTCTCAATTCGCTAAGTTTTCGATTTATTACTTCTAAACCCTCATCGGTGAAATTGTCCAATTCATTTATAAATGATCCGGTAAATAGCATTTCGGTACCGGCAACCAATTCACTTTCGGCTATCTCCAGAACCTGCGCATTCTCATCAGCGAATAAGCTCCGCAGCAAACCTTTATATGTAGATTGGTTGTATTGAGTCGAATCGTAAACCGCCGCCACTCGCTCGTAATCTCCGTTCGGTTCAGCTATTCGAAACGATTGGAGGCTGGGACGAAACATCAACACGGCCAGAATTACCACTGTCGAAATAATCGGAATCATCCGACCGACCCAGGAGAACCGCGGATTTTTAGCTGTTTCTATTTTGCTCCAAATTTCCGGCATAAAATTGGCAAGTTCGCCGGAAGATACCTCCAGAGTCGGCTCCTTATCCAAAAACCTAAAAAGCGCATTTATTGATTCATACTCCTCATTACAGTCAGAGCATAATTCAAGATGCAACCTTACTTGATTGCTATCTTCAGGATTTAGAAAACCCCTTATATAATCATCCAAATGTTCTTTGCATTTCGGGCAGTTCATGATACCTGCCTCCCGTCATTTATATAGGCTCCCAGAAACCCTTTCAGTTTCTGGACAGCCTGATGATAATTCGCCTTAACCGCCCCTTCGGTAATCGAAAGTAAATCGGCGATTTCGGCATGGCTTTTTTCCTCGTAATGGCGAAGCACGAATACGGTTCGCTGACGAGCCGGTAATTCTTTTATGGCCTTATCGATAGTTTTGCGAAGTTCCTCTTGTTCCACTGTCAAGTCAGGATCGATCGAAAAATTGCTCGCATCCGTATCATCCAACGAATCAGCTTGTCGTTCCCGATTGCGATTTATATAATTCAGCGACAGATTTACGGCTATCCGATATACCCAGGTATAGAAACTGGAATCGGCTCTAAACGATTGGCGGTTGCGATAAGCTTTGATAAAAGCATCCTGCGCCAGATCTTTGGCCTCGTCTCTATTCCTAACAATCCGCATCACGACTAAAAAAATCCTTTCCTTGTATCTATTTACCAGCTTCGCAAATGCCCGGTCATCGCCGTTAATGAAATCCCTAAGTTCTTCCACGTTTTCTCTATTCATCAAGTTTGACACAGAATTCACCAGCCGGTTTAAATTTGAATTGTATCAAAGCTAACAGATTGTTTAGTAATAAGATATGCGCCACGAAAAGGTCAAGATTATTTATTTATATTCTTAAGACAAGATGACTTCTAAAACAGCAGCATCTTATTTAAAGGCTATCGCCTGCCTTCCTGGCCTATGGTTTGTAATAAGGATAATGAAAAAAGGGCAAACAGATCGATGGCTATTCGCCCAGCATCTCGGAAATCTTATTTTTAAGGAATTCGGGCGCCTTTTTGTCGAAACAACTCTTCTGAATCATTTCCTTTAACTGTACTTCGAAATCATGATGACGACAACAATACTTGCATAACTTGAGATGTTCCATGATTTCATTGGTGACAGTCTCATCAAGTTCCTTGTCGATATACTCGTTAAGACGCCTTAATACCTCTTCACATTTAATCATTTTTTGGCCCCGACAATACCCTTCGCCTTCGCAAAATCAAGAAGTTGTTTCTGCAAAATTTTTCTACCCCTGAAGATTCGCGATTTAACCGTTCCCACGCTAACGCCGATTATCTCCGCTATCTCCTGATAATTAAATCGTTCCACATCTGATAACAATACAGCCAGCCTGAATTGTTCCGGAACATTTTCTAAGGCCCTAATAATATCATCGGAAACATAGGCCTTTAATATCTCTGTTATCGCCTCGCTCCCTTTGGCTTCCGATTTGTTGGCTGGTTGTATCTGCGGCTTGATTTCATCGACCAGGAAAAAGTTTTCTATGGAATCAAAATCAACCTGTATTGGTTCTTTTTGATACTTCCGATATCTGGTTCGGAATGTATTTGTTAATATCGTGATTATCCAGGCCCGGGCGTTTGTGCCTTCCTGAAAATGGTCGAAAAATCGAAACGCCTTCAGGTAGGTTTCTTGAACAAGGTCCTCCGCGTCCGCCGAATTCCTAGTCATCCTCATGGCAATATTATAAAGATTATCCATGAGCGGCAAAAATTGCGCTTCAAACTTTCTCTTTTTGTCTTGATTTGTATTCGTAGCTGTCATATTTTCCCATGAGTTATGAGTTAGAACAATGACAAGGATAACAATCCCGGCAACAATTGTCAAGCGGATATGTGGCCGCCATGAAAACCAGTTTAATCATATCGATACTCACACTGATTATATACATTGCGCCAGCGTTTAGTTCAACCCAAATCAAACACTGGCTATATTTGAAGGATTATACCAAAGATGATCTCATTCAACTCTCCCCTAAGTCTTATCAAAGAAGACACTTACGAAACGCCGCACCAAATCGTCTAAAGCTTGATTGCTATCCCCAAGAACATTACCTTTCCCAATTGCGCGAGATTGGGCTAGATATAATCCAAGTTTCGCGATGGCTTAACGCCGTTAGCGTTACCGGTGACTCGATTAAAATTATGGAAGCCCTTAAACTGCCATTTGTTGCCCGAATTTCGCCGGTCGCCAGTTTTAAGGGAAAGCGGCTTTATCCGTCGCAAAAATATCCAACAAATACTCCATTCCTGATCGATTCAATCGACTATGGTTTAAGTTATAATCAACTTCACCTATCGCAGATAGATTCTGTTCATCAATTGGGTTACGCGGGAAAATCAACGATTATCGGCGTCATGGATACAGGCTTTGATTTAAACCATCCGTTCCTGAATTCTATCCGAAATGAAGGACGTTTACTGGCTACATATGATTTTATTAACCACGACCCGGATGTTCAAGACGCTGAAGATATACAGCAATATCATGGCACATCAGTATGGTCTGTAATCGCCGGCTATGCCCCCGGATCGCTTATTGGCTCCGCGTACGGGGCCGATTTCGTTTTGGCCAAAACCGAACTACAGAATGAAGAAATCCAACAGGAAGAAGATAATTGGATTGCCGCAGCCGAATGGATGGATTCGCTCGGTGTCGATATTATCTGTAGCGCCCTCGGCTATACCGATTGGTATGATACAACACAACTCGATGGACAAACCTGCGCCATTACAATCGCCGCCGAAGCGGCCGCGTCATCCGGGATTGCGGTTATCAATGTAGCTGGTAATGAACGAAATAACTATGCCTGGGGAACAATCATTCCTCCATCCGATGGCGACTCTGTTATCGCGGTAGGAGCTGTCAACCGTAATGGAAACCTGGCCAGTTTCTCATCGCCGGGACCAACCTTCGATGGCCGAATCAAACCCGATATAATGGCCCAGGGTGTGCAGGTTTTCGCCGCCGATTATTCGAGCAATGGCGGTCATTACGATGACGGTACATCGGTCGCCGCTCCGATCATAGCGGGTGGAGTCGCATTGGCTTTGGAAGCCCATCCGGGCTGGAGCCTAGACAAATTGTTTTCATCTTTAAGGCTGACTGGAAGCAACAGTGAAACGCCCAATAATGACTATGGCTGGGGTATAGCAAGAATATTCGATCTAATCGCCGTCGATGGATATTTTATGGTTAATCAAACTCATGCAAAGCCCGTAAATGGCGATACTATTTTACTCGATATCTCACTGTTTGATTCTCTGGGTCAACGCGGAGGCAATCATCGAATCGACATACTGGTAATTGATGGCACTGCTGAACTGGTTCTTCCGCGGGAAACCGGAGGCAACTTCGTCCGCCAATATATATATTTCCCTCTGCCCGGCCTTCAAAAAATACTTGTAAGCGATTCTATCGCGGCAATGGAAAAACTTGTGGAAATCGATGTTGGAAGTAATAAAGCAATAACTTTAGAGGTATGGCCTAATCCCGCCATTGATACGGTCGTATTTGTTTTCGGATTAGATAACCCATCATGGGCCGAGCTTAGCGTTTTCACGGTATCCGGAGATAAGGTTGTATCATATTACCTTAATTCAACTATTAGATTTAATACTTTAAGCTGGCCAGCCAAAACAGCCGGCGGAGACAAAATCGCCTCGGGAGTATATATAGCCAGCCTAAAAACGCCCTCCGGCTTTAAAACCGCTAAGTTCGCTTATATCAAGAAATAATCAGCCTCTCCAAGCTGAAACAACGATTAAAATTAAAATTGGCCGCGTCTTCACCTCCGCCCGAAAATATGACGATACAGTTTTAGGATGATGCGCTATGAATACGCTTATAATTGACAATAAAAAAGGATACGGCCGCAAAATCAAAGTCCTGCTCGAAAAGACCATTTTGGATTCGAGGGCTCTGGTGATGTGTACCGTTTTGGAAGCGTTAGCTGAATTACGTCACCCTTATTATGATCTACTGATAATCGGCCATCAACCGCCCGAAATTTCGATTGATGAATTTCTTTCCATTCTCGCTAAAAACAACATAAATATTCCGGTGTTGATTATCGACCATGATAAAGCCGCCGCCGCCACACTATCTGATTCAATGGAATCATGCATTTTCCATATCTCCGCCGACGATGTGCCGCGCGTCCTTCCTTTGATTGCCTTGGAAGCTCATAAGCGCTGTACGCTTTCCAAAGAAAACCGCATGCTTAAAAACGAATTAAGCAAAACGGAAGGGAATAACAAAATTATCGAAATCGCGCTAAGTTCAAATCACCATATTAATAATCCCCTGATGACAATTTTGGGCAACACGCAGCTTTTGCTTAGAGACTGCGAGACATCCGACAACAAAACCGTAGCCCGGCTCGAAAAAATCGAAAAAGCCGCCAAACGAATTCAGGAAATCACCCTTGATCTGGCCAATAAGCTTGGAGTATCGGCAGAACCGAGGGAAATGCAAAAACTATCCAAGTAACCCTTCCACAAATAAAAATCGGGAATGCGCCTTAGGCATCCCCGATTATCTCTACCTATCCAAATTTATATTTTAAACTCAATGTTTCTTGGAGATGGTTTTCCGCTCATCATCCTTTTTGTCTTCGTTCTTTTTTGATGGCTCACTTTTCTTAGGAGTATCAATCGGCTTCGACGGTTCCGCCCTATCCCGCTTTATCTGGGGTTCTTTGTGTTGTTTGATATCATCATTGATGCCATCATTGTCCCGGTCTATAAAATTATCCCGCGGCGGTTGAGCGATTTGCGGCGGCTTGACAACCGCTGGTTTTTGTTCTGCCGATGGCGGATTCGCCGGTTGTTTTTCCGCCTGTGTTTCTGATGGTTTATTCGGCGCAGTCGGTAGAGCTTTAGTTTGGGATGAATCGTTGCTTGATTTTGCCACGACTTTAACCGCCATCGCCTCGTTTCCCAATACGACCAACATCACCGCCATGACCAGATTGAATATGATTAACCGTTTCATCTTTTCCCCCTTTTGCCGCTTTCGTTTGTCTTGCCGCTATCGCGAGTCTGGTCCTGTTTTTGTCTCGGCGGATCGCTTTTTACCGATGACGAACCTGATGTCTGCTTTGGTTCCTGACGCGTTGCCTTTTGTGAGTCGTCGGACCGTTTGGTCGGCGGGGTAATCTTTTCCGATTTATCATCGCTGGTTTTTGGGTTTTTCGATGACTCGGCTTCATAAGACTTTCCTATGCTGCGTATGCCTTTGTCTTCGGTAACCTGACGATTATTTTTAATCGGAGAAACCGAATTATCGTTTGATCTGGTCTCGTACTTACCCTGCTGAGTTTCATTAGATGGTCTGAACCTGTCGATTGAACCCTTGTCCACGGGCATTCCGAAATTGTAATCGCTTTCATGCTTCTGTGTATATTTCTCATTAACCCATCGCGGTGGTAATTGTTTCGATGGCGACCGGTCATCGGATGGATGCTTGGCTATTTCGGTTTTAATATCATGCTCGTTGCGATAAGCATCCTGCTTTAAGTCCCATTTACGGCCGCTGCTTCCGCCGCGTCGATCATATTTGCCGCCGCCGTTATCTCCGTGTCCGCCCCGATGCCCATCGCGTCGGTCAATCTTAGCATCGATGTAATAACGATGAGTATGATTGACATATATATGATTGTGCCAGCAAGGATAACCGTTATGATAAATCCATACCCAGTGATAGCCAATATATATATTTGGAATTAGTAACGGCGCGATACCGTAGTAGCAGCCGTCAATCCAGACTTCGCAACCCGGCCAATCGGTGCCCACCCAAATCGATCCGGAATAATAGGGATCGTATCTCCAATGGCGATACCAGCGGGTATGGCGATAGGAGTTATCGATCCTGAATGAAACCGACGCCTGAACATATGGGCCGTCTACGATACGGCGATTCAATGATGCCACGAAATCGGCGCGGCTACCGGATTGTTTGTAGATAAAACCGTCATAATAACCATCCCAATTGCTGTAATCGTAGAAAGCGTACTTCATAAAATCGGGCGGTCTTATGTAGTTGTAACTGGCAACGGCATAAATATATTCATGGCCGCTTGGCCCGCTTATTTCCAGGCGGTAATTCGATTCGGAATTAGGTATTCGATAAACCCGCCCGGCCCTTACGAAACAGTCCGAATCGTAAGATTCTGGAAACAACAGGCTTACATTACCGGCAGGGTCGATATCGTATACAATTACGTAAGCATCCCGATTGACCTCAATATACACCGCGATATCATCGCCATAATAATATGTGGCATCATCCCCTTTATTGACCCAAAGGTCAATATCGAGATCGCCAACCCGGCGGATCCCCGCGCCATCTTCGGCATGCGCAAAACCGGCCATAAACGCGAGCACCGCCAATATTGTCAGTTTTTGAATGTGTTTAAGCATGACGCTCACCTCTCTTACTTTTAGATTCTTATTTTTTTTGTTTTTAAGCCCTATGTTGCCCATTACGATCGCCCTAATTTGATACCATAGCAGAACTTGCATGTTTTACCGCACCAGGCCTGACTTTCAATTCGCGATTGCCGGCATCGGTCTGATAAGCCCAAGAAAATGTCATTGAACGCGAACCATTTTCCAAGTGCTGGACCCAGATTTTGGCGTAATGCCATTCCTCGAAATGATAAAGCTTTAACAAGTATACATGCCCTTCGATAGCCTCAACTTCATTAAGAGCCGACCAACCCGCTTCTGGCGCGTAGCCGATTTCATCGAAATTGGTTGCGTATCCGTAATCCTGGATATAGTAATCATTAAATCTGACATTGATAAAAAACACGCGCAGGTTAGTATCATAATCGAGAAATATATCGCAGTCATCAGAATCATAGGCTACTCGTTCATGCGCGTATAAATCAAAACCGGTTCGATTGTAATTTGCGCCATCATGATAATCGTAGATTACCACATCACGGCCATCCGGGCGCGGCGTATCCATCGCGTAATTTGAAAACTCTGACGCCTGACCGGCATCGTCAACCGCCCTTAGCCGATAATAGTATGTGTGTCCATTGGTAACGTTATTATCGGTATATTCGGTTGTCAACTCAGATACGGTAGCGATTCTCACGAAATTCTCATTGGGCCCGGAATTGCTGCGATAAATCGAATAATGGTCGATATCATTTTCGCCAACCGCATACCAGTATATTAATACTGATTCGTCGCCGGTCACCGAGTTCACTCCGGTTGGCGCCGCCGGGTATTCATCATAATAACGGGTTGATTCATCTTCGCAACCGCCAATCATGGCCAATCCTGCTAACAGCGTGATTATCTTTAGGGTTTTCATTAGGTCCTCCTTCATTTTCTATGCTGTATATAATCAATTTTTATGCCAACGGCTAACTATCGTAACTATATACGATATAACATGTTGCAAAAGCCGCCGAAAAGAGCCCCCATCCTCAACGCACAATAATTGTTCGTTGGCGATATAGGGTTGTGCAATTCACCATGAATTATAAATCGGCCATAATCCCGAAGCTAAACCTAAATATGTTATTATAAAAACATTTTTATGGGAATATTTTCTTAACTTGAATATATTAAAAGATAGAAGGATTCATTCCATACTAGGTTTGATGTGAGGTGCAATAAAATGTGGGATCTTTACAAATCGTCGTTTTTAGCAGTAGCCCTATCGATATTTTTTCTCGGGATGTCGGGGCCAAGCTTCGGCCAAAACGTACAGCTTATAGGAAGATACGAGAACTCAAGCCGAATCTATGATACTTTTGTTTGTGGCGACTATGCTTATTTGGCCTCAAGGTATTATCGTATCCGTATCCTTAATATAAGCGACCCAGAAAATCCATCTTTATGTGGAGAATTCTCTGAAAGTGATATTGGAGGCGGCGTGAGAGTCAGCCAGAATTATATGTATGCCAATTATATGACCACCGGGTTACATATAATAGACATTACCAATCCCGAAAACCCCCTTTTGATTGGCCAATATAATCCGCCCTCCTACTCATTAAAATTGGCGACCTCGGGCAATTATGTTTATATGGCAAATTATGCTGATTTTCGTATTGTCGATATATCAGATCGCAGTAATCCTGTATTATCAGGGATTTACGACCCCGATGACCTTGTCTTTGATGTAGATGTTTCGGGGAATTATGCATACATTGCGGCGCCTAATCTTGGTCTTCTCATCATTGGTATCAGCGACCCGGAACACCCATCGCTGGTTGGAAATTACAATACACCGGGTCGGGCTCTGTCGATAAGCATAGTCAATCGGTATGCATATATTGCCGATTTAGATTCTGGATTGCAAATTATCGATATTGAAAATCCCACGAATCCCCAATTAGTTGGTAATTTCCCAACAACCGTCGGCGTGTATGATGTATCAGTATCGGCCAACTATGCGTATTTAGCGGCATCATCCGCAGGTTTAGTGGTATGCGATATTACTAATCCAAGCCAACCTATTTTTGCCGGTAGTTATGCGGTTTCCGACACTTCATACAGTATTTTTGTATCAGGCGATTATGTATATTTATCAGATGACAGGTTTCTATCGATTTTACGATTTACTCCTTCAGAAATTGAAGCAAATAATTCTAAATGGTGTAATTATTACTTATCGCAGAACTATCCGAATCCTTTCAACGGTAAAACGATTATCGAATACACCATAATAAATCAGGTCTCTATCTCATTGAAGATTTACAACTTGCTGGGTCAAACTATGGTTGAATTCAATCCGGGCATTCAAAACCCGGGTACTTATCAATATATCTGGGATAATGACGATGTGCCTTCGGGTATATATTTCTATCAATTTAAAACCGGTAAAAATACCATAAAGCGAAAGATGATGTTGATAAAGTAATAACTTTAAATTTTCCTAAATTCCCACCTGCCAAAGTGAAACCAGAGAGTAATCCATATTCCTTTGATAATCGTCGAAATCGTTATTGCCCAGTATAAGCCCGGATAACCAACCCCGAGCGGTCCTACAAGCAATAACGCGATCGGCACCCTTAATAATGTCCCAATAATTGAAACCAACATCGGCGGTATAGTATTGCCGGCGCCGCTAAAAACGCTTTCCCCTATAATCTCAAATCCCATGAACAATTGTGAGATTGCTATTATTCTCAAATAATATATAGCGGCTGTGGTTGTTGGGATATCACTTGTAAATGCGGAAGTAATCGTTTTGGCAAATAGAGAAAATAACAGCGTAAAACTAAGCGTAAACGCCGATACGATGCCAACCGTGATCCAGGCCGATTGGCGCGCTCGATTCGGCAGGTTAGCCCCCAAATTCTGTCCGACCATACTTGCCACTGCCTGTCCGAAACCGAAACAGAACATGAAAGAGACCGATTCGCAAAGCTGCCCAACTCTAAAAGATGCCACTACAAAATCGCCGTAAGGCGCGCCGATATGGGAAAGCATGAGATAGACCGCCGAAAATACAATCCCTGATATGGAAATCGGAATACCGATATTAATCACTTTCCAGATAAGCTGGAAATCAAATGGCAAGATTCGAGGCACGAAAACCTTAAACGGTAATTTTCCCCGATACACCATATATATCACCCATCCCAGCGATAAATAATGCGCCAGGATTGTCGCTAAGGCGGCGCCACCAATCCCCATATTCGGAAATGGACCAATCCCAAAAATCAGCAACGGATCAAGTATCATATTCGCGACCACCGATATTATCGTAGCTTTCATAGGAATAGCCGTATCGCCGACCGCTCGAAATACCCCAAATAGGGCTTCGGTCAGAAAGAACCCCGGAAGCCCACAGGCCAATATTTGAAGATAAATATTTCCCAATCGGACAACTTCCGGCGATACGCCGACAAAACCAAGGATATAGCGAGATACAAATAACCCTATAAACATAAATAAAAACGAGGCCATCACCGTGAATTGGAGCATCTTCACCGATGTTTCTGAGGCTTTAGCCGTTGATTTCTCTCCATAGTAGCGAGAAATAACAGCCACTAAACCCACCGGTACGATATCCATCAGCGAAAATATCAGCCAGATTACGAATGCCGATGGGGCAATCGCGGCCAGAGCTTCAGGACCGAGTTTCCCAACCCAAACGCCATCGATGAAGTTATTTACGGTTATTCCTAATAACGAGAATACCGATGGAATCGCCAGTTTCCAAATATGGCGCGATATTGAACCTGTAGTTAAATCTCTTGCCATAAAATCTATCTACGATATTTATATATCTGGTTGCGAAATAAATCAGGCGAGCAATAAGTTTCGCAATACTAAAAATATCGATGCGCTAAACGCGCCCAGAATCAGATAATCCGGATTGTAGGCGTACAGCAGGCCGAAAATCACAAAATATGATAGCAGTTGTACCGCCGAAATCCGCATGGAAAATGGCGGCTTATACGCCAATTTCCCCGAAACATTCTTGACGCTTTTATAAAGGTGCGCCAATAATATACTTTCCTAATTTCTTTAGTTACCAATCAAATAAGTTCCAATGACAAATCCCAAAAGCCATAGATACATCT
>CAZTNJ010000026.1:21534-24610 GCA_964614835.1 uncultured Ignavibacteria bacterium
TAGTCGGGTAGTGGCTTCCCGACAACAAATACCAGATTCCCTAGAGGGCGATTCCCAAAACTATTTTGCTGGTAATTCTCCAGATTGGCGAGGGTTTCTTTTTCTGCCCCGCGATTGATTCATAATCGATATAACGAAACATATACGAGTAGTATTGTTTCCTTGCCAAGGCCATCAGGGGATAATCGGCGAAGGCCAAAATCATCGCCAGACCAATTCCAACCCAGGGATTATTTAGAAGTATTTCCATCGTTTTTCCAGATTTCCATCTGATTTAGCGGGCCGAAAGTCAGGCGATGAATGGCGCAAGGCCCCAGTTCTCTAATTGCCTTAATATGCTCGTCCGTTCCATATCCTTTATGCTTTTCGAATCCATATCCAGGATATTCTCTTGAGCAGCCAACCATGTAATAGTCTCTTATGACCTTGGCCAGTACAGATGCCGCCATTATTTGGGGCACTAATCTATCTCCACCAACTAATGTTTTCTGGGGGAGATTTATCCCCGGAATCTCCCGATTGCCATCTACATATATGATATCGGGCGTAATTTGCAAATCCTCAACCGCTCGCCGCATCGCTAGTAAAGTCGCCTGAAGGATATTTATCCGATCGATAACTTTATGCGAAACCGCCGCTAAAGAAAAACCGGCGACCTTTTCGATAATCGCCGGTAACAATTTTAGGCGCTGTGATCCGGAAAGAAGTTTGGAATCGTTAAGCCCGGGGATCGACAATTCGGAATCAAAAACAACCGCCGCAGCCACAACCGGCCCCGCTAACGGTCCCCGGCCGGCCTCATCGATTCCGCAAATCAGTTTTCCCGTAAATAAACGCTCGCCTTCCGCCTTATTCTTTGCCTTCCCGAACCTTCGCGTCTATACGCGCCATTTTACCTTGGCGCTCGCGCAAATAATACAGCTTGGAGCGCCTGACATCGCCCTGACGGACGAGTTGTATCTTGGTAACATTGGGCGAATGAAGCGGGAAAATTCTTTCGACACCTATACCAGCGGATACCTTGCGCACGGTGAAAGTGCTAGCAATCCCGGAACCTTTGCGGGCAATCACATCGCCCTGAAAAACCTGAATTCTTTCCTTATCGCCTTCTTTGATCTTAACGTGCACTTTGATATTATCTCCCGGCCGAAAATCGGGAATATCGGTTTTTAGGTATTTGCTTTCAATGGCTTTCAACATCTTTATCCTCCAGGCTCAAAAGCATTTTTTCTTCATCGTCAAGTTGCCTACCAAGCAAAAGGTCGGGGCGACGGGCTGCCGTTCGTTTCAGGGATTGCCCTAACCGCCACTTTCTAATTTGCTCGTGATTGCCGCTGACCAGAACCTCCGGCACGGCCATACCCATAAAACTATTGGGCCGGGTATATTCCGGATAACCCAATAGCCCATTAAAATACGAATCCGATTGCGCGGAGTCAATCTCTTTAATTACTCCCGGAAATAATCTTGAGACCGCGTCTATAATCGCCAAAGCCGGAATTTCACCCCCGGACAGCACATAATCTCCGATAGAAACCTCGGCGAAATCGAACACTCTCTTTATTCTTTCATCTACCCCTTTGTAATGACCGCATACTATCAACAACCATTCTTTGAGCATAAGCTGTTTGGCCATGTTCTGGTTAAATAAATTTCCGGATGCATCCATTATGATTTTACATGATTTATTATCGGGGTCGATAGATTTAATGGCTTTATATAGCGGTTCGACCATCATGACCATACCCGCGCCGCCACCGTATGGAAGATCATCGACAACATGATGTTTGTCGGTTGTATAATCGCGGATATTATGCGCCCGAATATCTATTACTCCTCTGCCTTGAGCTCGGCCAATCAGGCTGTGCTTTAGGGGTTCGGTAATCATCTCCGGGAACAATGTCAATACGTCAATTCGCATCGGGATATAGCTCTTGAATTCTATCGATTACTATTATTTTCTTTTCAATTGAAATTTCTTTGATAAATTCTTTTACGAATGGCACCAATATATTTCCGCGATCCGTTTCAATTTCCAGAACATCATTGGCTGGAATGGAGATTAAGTCCCTCACGATGCCCATTTGCTTATTTTCTTTATCGACAACGGCCAGCCCTATCAGGTCAAACACAAAGTGTTCATCCCTATCAGGTTTGGCCAGCTGGTCCCGGGCGCAATATATTTCCCCCCCACCTATTTCTTTCGCCTGATTGCGATCTTCGATGCCCTCAAATTTAATCCAGTACTTTAAATTGGAGATTTTGACATATTGAATTTTCGCCTGGATTATTTTATCGGCAAGTTTAATCGAAACCGCAAGGCCCGCCCGGAGAGTGGCGCTGGAATCCTGATAAGGTTTTACCAGTAATTCTCCTTTAAGACCCCGGGGTTTTTGAATCAACCCAAGGGCTATTAAGGTATCTTTAGAAGGGAGCACTTACTCTAAAATCTCAAGTAAAGCTCTCTTGCCTTTCTTAGCAGAGACCGCGGATATCAGAGTCCTGATAGCTTTGGCTGTCTGTCCTTTGCGGCCGATAACCTTTCCAAGGTCTTCCTGGGCAACGCGCAGTTCGTATACTGTGGTCTTTTCGCCCTCAACCTCCGTAACGATTACATTGTCCGGGTGGTCAACAAGAGCCCTGGCGATGAATTCGATGAATTCCTTCACGTTTCGCCTCCTTCAGGTGTGTGTAGTTCAGGTTGAGCGTTTTTACTCAGCCTTAGCGGTTTTTACTTTTCTTTTCTTTTGCTTTTCTTTAATGGTCTCGGACAGCTTTATCTCTGAAACGTCTTCACCCTTTTGAATCATCTCGTATTTTTTACTGACGCCTACCTGTTTAAAAATACTGGCGACGGTATCGGAAAGTTCCGCGCCTTGTTTAAGTCTATCGTAAATTTTCTCCTCGTCGATTTTTACTTTGCCCGGTTTCTCGATTGGATTATACCAGCCCAAAACCTCGATAAACTTGCCATCGCGGGCTTTTGATGAATCGATTGCCACTATTCGGTAGAATGGTCTTTTCTTGGCGCCCATTCTGGTTAATCTGATTTTTAGCACTTAGCCTCCTGAATGTA
>CAZTNJ010000026.1:24620-26115 GCA_964614835.1 uncultured Ignavibacteria bacterium
TTAATTACTACTTTATAGCGAAAAACCCTTGGGAATCCCCTTCATACCGAATCTGGAAAATTGCTTCACCATTTTCTGCATCTGGGCAAACTGCTTTAAAAGAACATTGATATCCTGCACCGACGTGCCACTACCGCGGGCAATCCGCTTGCGGCGAGAACCATCGATTATATCAGGATTTCGCCGTTCCGCCAGAGTCATCGAGCTGATTATGGCTTCAATCCGAGGTAAAGCCTTGTCATCAACCGGTAGCCCTTTTAATTTGCCGCCCATTCCTGGAATCATCTCCAGAATCGATTCAATGGGACCCATCTTTTTTAACTGCTTTAACTGGTCTAAAAAATCTTCAAACGTAAATTCCAGTTTGGCCAATTTCTGTTCAAGCTTTTTGGCTTTTTCAATATCGACCGCTTGTGTGGCCTTCTCGACCAGCGTTACGATATCGCCCATGCCGAGAATTCTGGATGCCATTCGATCCGGGTGGAACTCTTCAATAGCGTCGAGTTTTTCCCCTATCCCGACAAATTTGATTGGCACATTAAGAGCCGCCTTGATAGAAAGAGCCGCGCCTCCACGAGCATCGCCATCAAGTTTTGTTAAGCAGACGCCCGTTAAACCAATTCGCTCATTGAATACCGTCGCCACATTGACCGCCTCCTGGCCAGTCATGGCATCGGCCACAAACATAACCTCGGTGGGTTTGGCTTTTGCCTTCAAATCAACCAGTTCGGACATCAATTCGTCATCTATCTGAAGACGCCCGGCGGTATCGAGAATCACATAATCGTATAGTTTTTCCTTGGCGACCTGGATAGCTTCCAGACAAATACCAACTGCGTCCTTTTCGCTAGTGTAAAATGGCATATTAAGCGATTTGGCCAAAATCTCTAATTGTTTCTTAGCGGCCGGGCGATGAATATCGGCAGCTACCAGTATCGGATGCCGGCCGCGGTTTTTCAGTAAGCGAGATAGTTTTCCGGCCAGCGTGGTTTTGCCGGAACCGTGAAGCCCAACTAACATCAATACTGTTGGCGGCATGGGTGACTGCAATAGAGGAGTGTGCTTATCCCCCAGGAGTCGCGTCATTTCATCATAGACGATTTTAACGACTTGTTGGCCTGGCTGGATAGATTTGACCACTTCCTGGCCAACCGCCCGCGCCTCAACATCCGTAATAAACTGCCGGACAACCTTGTAATTGACATCCGCTTCCAGCAAAGCCATACGGATTTCCTTGGCGGCTTCCTTAACAGCCTGCTCATTGAGCAGACCGCGGCCGGTCAATTTCTTAAAAACGGATTCGAGTTTTTCAGTTAATTGCTCAAACATGGCAAAAATAGGCCCTAAGGCCCCTTCATTAAACTTATAAAATAACAAATTATCCGCTTAAAGCAAGCGAAATTTGAAGTTAGCCCAATATGCATTTTTTTGCCTCATTTAAAATCAGGACTTTCCCCGTAATTTTGGATTAATTTCATAGAACCCGAATGTATTC
>CAZTNJ010000027.1:0-25557 GCA_964614835.1 uncultured Ignavibacteria bacterium
GACAACCGTGGCCGCCGAATCGCCGACAAGCAAGCAATCAACCCCGGCGCCGTCCAGAATTTTAGCGGTCGGATAATCATATGCTGTCAGAACTGTAATTTTACGCCCTTCTTTTTTAAACTTACGAAGGGTTTTTACGTTAATTTTTTTCGGTTCGCTTGAATAGTTGTCCGGCATCTATAACCTTCTTTATGTTCTGCGGCGGCTGAATTTTATCTAGATATCCTTTCAATGGCAATCGCGTTATCGGATGAATCAACTCCGAATTCAACTCCATCAACGGAACCAACACAAAAGCGCGTTTAGTAAGCCGTGAGTGCGGAACCATTAGATCAAGCGAATCGACTTCGAGATCGCCGTATAATAGAATATCGATATCGATAGGCCTTGGTAGTAAATGAGTATTGGGTTCTCGCCCTAATTCATACTCGATTCCTTTAATCGTTTTCAACAACTGATGCGGCTCCAGGCCGGTTCTGATTTCGACCGCGCAGTTATAATAATCCGGTTGCCTGGATACTCCGACCGGTTCAGTCTCATATACCGAGGAAAATTTTAGCAACGTAATTCCATCCCGCTGGGAAATACTATCCAACGCAGTTTTAATATTTTCGGCCCTATCCCCTTTATTCGCGCCTATTCCAAGATAGCATGTTATTTGATATTCCAGCACTTAGTTCTCCCTCACAGTTTCGATTTCCAGATAATCGATATTCCCCGGTACCGGCGGAATCATCTTGCGAACTCGCAAACGCAAGCTCCTAATCCGAAATGAATTAAAAATCGCGTCCGCCATACGCTCACAAAGAGTCTCCATCAAATTGAATCTGCTGTTATTGAGCGTTTCCTCAATTACTTTATAAACATCCACATAACTTATCGTATCTTCCAGTGAATCGGATTTGGCCGCTTTACTGATATCCAGCGTAAATTCGCAATCGACCTCGAAGCGCCGCCCGGTTTCTTTTTCGGCCGCTGATGCCCCATGATAGCCATAGAATGTCATGTTCATCAAGCGAAGCGTTGCGATACGTTCCGATTGCGCCATTATTTAAGGTTCCCCGATGGTACCAGGTAACTGGTTCCGCTTTTGGTTTCCTCGATTTTTTTTATCAGCATGGCGAATTGTTCCGGTTCTTTGGAAAAATCCACGTTTTCAGTATTTACCACAAGAAGCGGCGTTGAGTTGAAATGAAAAAAGTATTTGCTATATAACTGACAAAGCTTATTAAGATAATCGGCGTCAAAACCCTTTTCATAAGTACGCCCTCTTTTATTAATACGTCCAATCAGAATATCCGTCGATGCAGTTAAATATATGATTAAATCGGGCAGTGGAATGCTTTTCTCCAAAAGCGTAGCCACATGGTCATATAAAGCCAATTCATCATTTTCCAAATTGAGCGTCGCGAAAATTCTATCCTTGGCGAAAAAGTAATCGGATATAACATGAGTCGCCAATAATTCGCTGGTAAACGATTCTTGTTGTTGGGTAAACCGCGATAGCAGGAAAAACAATTGCGTTTGAAATCCGTAACGCTTGCGGTCTTTATAAAATTTACTTAAAAACGGATTGTCATCATGACGTTCCAATACTAATCTGCCGCTGTAATGATCGCATAGCATTTTGGCCAGAGTGGTTTTGCCTACCCCAATTGGTCCTTCGATTGCGATATACTTTACAGCCATGACTATTCCCTTCGCCTTTGAAACATGGAAGCGTGTTTGCTAAGATTTTCCAATGCGGTCTCCAGCTTGGCTATTTCAACAGTTAACGATAGCCGCAAGTACCCTTCCCCCTGCTCGCCGAAATCGCTGCCAGCCCTTACTCGAACGCCGGAACGGATAAATATTTTACGGGCGAATCCAACAGCCGTTGCCCGTGATGGAATCCCCGCCCAGATAAACGGGCCATGTCGGGCGGCGCGAATTAGCCAACCCATCTCCTTTAGTTTATCTCCAACCAATTTCCGCTTTAGGGCCATCTTCTTGGCAAATTCCGATGCCAATTCCTTATGGTATTTAATCGCGATTTCGGCGAATTTGATTTCGGCCCGCATCGGATGATACCCGCAGGCATCCGCAGTTTGATTAAGAACCGCCACCGCGCCCTGATGACCTATTGCGAAGCCGAATCCATCAAGCCCATAGGGAAATCCGAACGAGTGCAACTCGATAAAATAGTCTGCTCCCCGACGAAGCTGCAAGGGCAATTCTATTGGCGGGTCGCTTTGCCCGGTAAATGGACAATCCAGCGCGATTAAAGTATTAAACTTCCTTAGCCGTGCCATCAAATCGCGATAAAAATACAAATCGGCCTCGGCACCGGTGGGATTATGAGGATAATTTAAAAATAGCAATTTTAAATTTTTAGGGGGCTTATCCGTTAACGATTCCAGATTAGGTAGATACTCGTTTCGCTCCAAGAGCGCATAAGATTGAGGTTTACCGCCGGACAGAATCGCGCCAAGACGATACATCGGCAATCCCGGGTCCGGATGAGACACGATATCATTTGGATTGATTATTCCGGCGCATAAAAACATGGCCGTCATCCTGCTGCCCGGGGTAAGAGCGATTTCTTTAACTGGATTTACCGGATGACCATAAATATCGGTATATAAAGCGGCCAGTTTCTCTTTTAAAACGGCAATTTCGGATATTGTCGCCGGTTTGCCCGGAATTAAATTTTCTCTGCTGATTTCATCTAAGAATGGCTGATATTCCGGAATTTCGGGTAAAACAGAATCAAGATCGATATGTTCCAGGCCGCGCGGTTTGAGCAATCGCTCGGTCAATCTCATCGTACCTAATAACGCCAGCGGAGATTTTTGCAGTCTCTCCGATTTATCGACAACAACCTTCACAGTACTATCATCCCTTGTTTGATTTCAACAAAGCGGTTTGTTTTCTGATTATATCAAATCCCGGAAGTTGACTCGATAGCTTATCCGGCCATGCTTGAGCTTTACCGATTACCATTGCGTTAAACATAATTTGAGCATAGCGTTCGGTTATTTCCATCCGACTAAATGCCTCTTCCAGATTCTTTCCCATTGTAACCACGCCATGATTTCTTATCAAAACCGATTCAAAATTCTCCGCTAACTTCGCCACTTTAATGGCCAGATCGGAACTTCCGGGCACTCCATATTCCGATACCGGAATCAGCCCGACCATGGCGACTACCTCGGGTAATATTACTTTATCTAACGGGTTCCCCGCAACTGCAAAAGATGTCGCGTAAACCGGATGAGCATGACAGATTGCACATACATCCGGTCGAATTTTATATATTTCTAAATGCAACCGGTATTCCGATGACGGCAAATGCTTGCCGGAAATAACCCGGCCGTTGGCCGAAATTCGTACAATATCCGATCTAGACACTAAATCTTTGTTAATACCAGCCGGTGTGATTAAAACCGTTTTATTGACAAGCCTTACCGAAAGATTGCCTTCGGCTAAACCAATAAACCCCGATTTATATAGCTTATTACAATATTTCGCCAGAGTACTGGCCTGGTCTTTGCCCGTATTAATTGGCATAGATATCAATCGCGATACATTATGGCCGTTGCCACCGCATGTTCGTGGGTATGCGACATTGAAACGATAATTTTCCTGGCCCCGATAATTTCTTTAATTGATTGGCCAAGCCTCACTTTAGGCTGCCCTAATTCATCGTTGACAACTTCTATCGATGTCCATTTGGCGCCTTTATTAAGTCCCGTGCCGATCGCTTTTAAAACCGCCTCTTTTACCGCGAAACGCGCAGCAAATGATTGCTCCGGAAATGATTTACTTCGGCAATAATTGATTTCCCAGGGGGTAAAGATACGATCGATGAATCGGTCCCCCCACTTTTCGGCGGCCTTTTTTATTCGGTAAACTTCAACGATATCAACGCCTACTGATTCTATCATAATTTTGCCCTACAATTTAGTGAATATAGAGCAAAAAAAATGAAAGTCAAAGCCTAAATGGCCGATAATAAGATTGTGCTTGCTTATAAAATGAATTTGCTTAGAAAAAGCTTGGCGGGATGAGGGGGAAATTGAAAACCTAACACCGTTTCAATGAAGGCCGCACCCTGGCGCTGAGCTTGCGCGATGACCCCCGGGTTCCGGGGAGAGCGAATGCGAAACGCGTGAGGTTGCAATAATACGCCTTTATCGTACCGAGAGTGTAGTGTTTTCGGTTCGATTATATCTCTCGTTCCGCCTGAAAATAAAAAACCGGGTCTTCGGACTCGGTTTTTTGTTGTTTTTGATGCCCTGGTTTTAAATGTGTGGCATAATCCCCGCGTGCCATGACTTCGTTCGTCCAGCTCTTTTCAGATGTGTTTCGAGAACTACAATTCCCGAAATCGTCCACTTTTTTCTTTGAAAATATCGCAACTCACTATATATTTGATCGTATCCTGAACCGGATAGATGTAGCCTTGCGAAAGGAGGCGTGTTTACATGTTTAGAAATATTGCGGATACTGCCATAATTTCACGCCCGCCGGAGGCCCACGGCTAATCTTTTAGGCGATTTTTAAGATTAGAGGGCCTTCCCATTTGCGGAAGGCTTTTTTGTTTGAGCCGCGGGCAAGTAATTTAACCGCGGCTTAATTTTTTGATTTCGAATAGTGGGCGCGGTAAAATTATTCAAAAACCGATAAACTTAGAGGAGGTCCGTATGAACCGCGAAATAGACGCTGGATCGGCGATAACGCCGATAACTAATCCCGATATTGGGATATTTTCAAAGGGTTTTAATGAGAAAATTAAATTTAGGAAACACAAAGATGGATTTAACTAGTTTGGGTTGGAACTCTCATTTCCAGCAACATTTCGATAATAACAAAATGGCGGGGCTGATACCGGCGCGAATCGTACAGGAACATAAAAGCTTGTACCTGGCAATTGGCCAAAATGGGGAATATTCGGTGGAGCTATCCGGAAAATATCGATATCAGGCCGCCGGAAAAATCGACTACCCCACGGTGGGCGATTGGGTGGTAATATCTGAACGCGATTCCGGCAAAGCCACCATCCAGGAGCTGCTACCGCGGAAAAGCGCGTTTGTTCGCAAAGAAGCCGGCCAGCGTACCTCCGAACAGCTGGTGGCGGCTAATATCGATATCGTTTTTTTAGTAAGCGGTCTAGATAATAATTACAACCTCAACCGAATCGAACGCTATCTAACTCTCGCCTATGAAAGCGGCGCAAACCCCATTATCCTGCTTAACAAATGTGATCTGCGATACGATTTGGATTCGATTATCAGTGAAGTCGAATCGCGGGCGATTGGCGTACCGGTGATTGCTATCAGCGCGGCGACAGGTGATGGTATCGATAAGTTGGCCGTTCATCTTAAGCAAGGCAAAACCGCCGCCTTTCTTGGTTCATCCGGCGTGGGGAAATCGAGCATCATAAACCGCCTGCTCGGCGAAAACCGCCTTAAAGTCAATGCGGTGCGGGAGGATGACAGCCGCGGTTTGCATACCACAACCCATAGGGAATTGCTAATTTTGCCAAACGGCGGAATAGTCATTGATACCCCCGGTATGAGAGAGCTTCAGGTTTGGGGCGATAATGGCGGATTGGCGGCTGTATTTGATGATATCGAGGATATCGCGAAAAATTGCCGTTTCCGCGATTGTAGCCATCAGGATGAACCCGGTTGCGCCGTTAAACAATCTGTCCGCGACGGCAGCCTGGCCCAGGAACGATTCCAGAGCTACCTAAAACTGAAGAAGGAGATGCGTTATTTGGAGGCCCGGCAGGCTATGAAAGCCAGCGCCGTCGAGAAGGCGCGATGGAAACAGATATCGAAAATCCAGAAAACATTTAAAAATAAATCCTGATGTTAATTTTCAGGCGGCCGGGTCGCTTGGCCCGGCCGATTTAACCAAATGTAATTATACTTCCAAAAATGATTGATTTTATATTTGGCGATTCGCTAAATTCTCTTAATGAAAAAACCATTCATAATCGGAATTACAGGCAACAAAAAAAGCGGTAAAACCACTCTGATTGAACATCTGGCCAATGGGCTTTCCACCGAGGGGCTAATTGTCGGCACTATTAAGACCACCACCCATAAAATCGAATTCGATACTCCCGGCAAGGATACCTATCGGCATCGCCAGGCGGGAGCCGCGATAACCTTAATTCGTTCCGCCAACCAGATTGCCGTATATAGCGATCAGAAGTATCTTAATCAGGAATTGTTCTGGACTGTTTTTTCGGGATGCGATATCGTCTTGGTCGAGGGTGACTCCAAATCAGAACATCCCAAGATATACGTGGCTGGCAATCAGCCCGCGAGAACTGATATTGTCGGCCCCGTTGTGGCGTCCTGGGGCGATAGCGATACTCGACCGGGAATAAGGAATTTCGCGACGAACCAGGCGACCGAATTATGTCAATTCATCATAGGGTTGATGCGGCCCAAATAAAACGAGTGTTATCATTTAAAGATATGCGATGGAGGGAACTCATGACTGCAGAGCCCAAATTTGATATCGAGATGACCATCAACGGGAAACCGGTTGACATGAACGAGTTTGTTCAAAAAATCACCGCCAACGTTTTGCTGGGGGTGATCAAATCGCTCCGGTTGACAGAAGAGCCCAAAACGGCGGTTTTCAGTTTAAAAATACAATAAACTCGCGCCTGGTATTTTAAATAAAAAGGGCGACCCGCCAAAACAGGCCGCCCTTCGCTTACAACCACATAAGGTAATTATCTGCTTTTTAATGTCCCTTGCGCTTCGACTGCGGCATCGCTTTCCAGATTCGCAGACAGAGTACGAATCCTAATATCGCGAACGGAAGTAAAAACAGCGGCCAATAGCTCCAGTTCTTTGTAACCAAATAACCAAGGCTTACCGATTGCACGCCAGTACCGAGGTAAACAAAACCGTCAATAATACCTACTGCCGTGGCTGCCCCTTTGCGGCCGCCAAAGTCCATCGTGGCCGTCCCCGAAAGCAAACCGTGAACTCCAATCACGCATAGCAGGATTGAAACCACGGTGATTCCCAGAGCCAGCGGCGCGCTTGAAATCACAAGGGCCATGATTATGATACAGACAATCATCGACCCGTACATGAAAGTCGCCGAAGGCCCCCGGCGTGATTGGAAAAACTTATCAGAGATATACCCTGCCAGATAGGCGCTGGAAATCCCGGCGACGGCATTTAGGAATCCCCAGTTATTTTTGAAGAAAAGGGTCGAACCGCCAGCACCAAACATTTTCGCGATTTCATTCGTGTAAATCAAATACCAGTGCATAATCCCGTTGCGAAGAACACCAGAACAAAACTCGATAAAAGCGATCGTCAATATAATAGGATTGGTCATGATCTTTTTTATCAGTTGCAGAGCCGAAAATTTTACATCCATCTCCCCGGAGCTGGCATCCTCGGTATCGAAATCGGGAAATCCCGCCTCGCTGGGATTATCCTTAAGAAGGAAATATTCCAAAATCACGAAAAATATCAGAATTAACGCTGGTATAAAGAACACGAACCAGGTCATGTTTACCGGCGATGCCCCTACATTCAGAATATTGTGAATTATCGATTCGAAAAAGCCAAGATTGCCATTTGTCTTAATACTGGTCGCGTTAACGATCGATTGCCCCCAGTCATACGAGAAGTAGAGTCCCAGCGAAATCAGGGTCCCGAATATGCCGCTGAAAACTCCGCGTTCTTTGACATGAAACCAGGGCGCGTTCACTTTTACAATCGATACCGCTCCATAACTCTGGAAATACATGTTCAGGCCGTATAGAATCGAAAACCAGAGAGTAATATTAAGAGATACGCCTTTGGCAACCACCAGATAGGTTAAAATTCCCATGAATATGTTGCTTAAAGCCGCCCCACTGGCGCCGATCAGCATCCCTTTTTTGCCTCCGATTTTATCGACCAGGGGCCCGTTTATCAAAAATGATAGCGCATATACCCAGGCTCCGACGCCAAAAATGACCCCAAAAGATTCTTTAGACATCAAATCGGCCAGCGCGTTTTTCGAAACGGTAAGGTTGTATCTCGCCATGTAAAGAAAAGCGTACGTTAAACCCATTGGAAACCAGTTGATAAAGTTTCTCACCTGATATTTCCGCGGGTGTTTTAGCGGATTATTGGAAAAGAATATGAACGCTGTAATCAATAGAATTATCAACATGAATTCATTGGCGAATGGTATTTGCCAGTTATTGGCCGCGAGAGAATTCTTGATGCCTTCAATCATGTTTCACTCCACATAGTTAGCTCTCCCTATCGTCAACGCTTTACTTTTATCAATAACCAATCAAAGATTATTCTATTTTTCTGATATTTCCCTCGATCTTCGAATCGATTACGCCAGCTTTCTTGATAGCCTCGATAATCATCTCCGACATCAGCGTCTCGGTACTCTGGATATTCTGCGGTTCGAAATGAAGATATTTATCCTTATTGAGGATTACATAGTCAATCGTAGCAACCTTATAGGATTTCGACCGGTTTAGTTTCTTCCCCCCAACCAAAACCTCTACTATTTCGGTTTTGCCGTCTTTCATTCTAAAAGCATATTTCGCCCCCGAAATCTGAAGCGCTCCGTGGTTGGCCGAGCCGGCTTCGCCCTCCACTTCGCCGCCGAATATTTTCAACAGGTCGGCGCCGGTGCAGGTAAACGATGTCACATAATTATCGAAAGGTAGCATTTCGTAGATATCTCTTAAAGTAATCGGCCCTGCCGGGATATCGCGTCTTATACCGCCAGAATTTACGATTCCGACATCGGCACCTGTCTTAACTCGGATCGCTTCCGCCAGCCATGAGCCCACGTTGGATTCCGGACCCCTTCCGGTTTTCCAATCATTTTTTAAAGTGCCAATAGGCACCGCGAATTTGGCGTCGATTTCAACGGCGAAACTATCTACTATAGCCTGAAGCCTCGGATTTGGTTGAAGGTCCTGTACGGTTAAGGCAATTAAAGTGTCTTTATGATTTACGATGCTATCATTAGCGACCAACAAATCCAGCCTGCCCAGGTAACGGGCGTAAGAACCTGCCTGTACTATAATTACGCCGTTAACTATTTCAGCGGTATCTAATCTCGAATGGCTATGTCCACCGATAATAACATCAGCGCCCTTGGTGTTACGCGCGAGTTCGCGGTCGTTTTCAATACCTACATGCGTCAAAAGTACAATTATGTCCGTAAGCGAATCTATTTTAGGGATTATGTTATTGGCCATCTCAATTGGATCAAGCGAATTGAATCCCATCAAACTCGCTGGATTCGCCATCCCCGCCATCGGATGATAAGTAAGCCCAATAACGCCGACGCGAACGCCATTTATATTGTAGATGTGGTACTGCTCCTGGGTAAAATCACGTCCCAATGTATCCTTGAAATTCGCGCAAATAGTCGGGAAGTTGGCCAGTTCATTCATCCGGCGTAAATTTCTGATTAATTTATCGCAATCATGATTACCAAACACGCGCCCATCGTAGCCAATCATATTCATCATTTCAATTAAAATGCCGCCTTCCGCGCCTTTGTAATCCATATCGCAAATAAGATTGCCGGTCATCAAATCGCCGGCATCCAGAAGCAACGAATTGGGGGCAAGCCCGCGCTGCTGTTTGACATAATAGTCAAGCGCCACAAATCCGCCGATCGGCGGTTTATCTCGAAGAGCCGGCGCCGGGAGAAAATGCGCGTGTATATCGTTTGTATAGAGAAGTGTAATCTGCCTTGGTTGATCGGCGCATGAACCCGAAACTAAAATCGCTGAAACAAAGAAGCTTACGGCGATATATCTAATGTTGCTTTGAATCAGCCAGTTTTTATAAATCATTATATTTACCTTTCCGATTTTGCTTTATTCAATTTTGCCGTGGCAATGTTTATATTTTTTCCCGGATCCGCAGGGACATGGTTCGTTTCTGCCGACTTTTTTCTCTACATGAACCGGCCGCGGTTTTTCGACATCATCCGTCTGATTTCTCACCGGATTGATGCTATCGCCTTCCGCTCCCGCTCCCGATCTCACCGCCGATGCAACCCCCATGCCTTCGGTAGATTGTTTCGCCGCTACCATTTGGCCTCTGGGAATTCGTGTCGGTTCCGATGCCGGTTTTAACTTATAAATATTGGAGATAGCCTGCTCATCGATTCGCTGCAACATCTCCATGAACATTTTGTATCCCTCTTTCTTGAATTCAATCAGGGGATCGCGTTGCCCATAGGCGCGCAAACCTATTCCCGTCCGAAGCTGATCCATCTCATACAAGTGTTCTTTCCATTCATAATCGATAGCGGTTAAAAACGCGAAACGCTCGAGCCGCCGCATCATATCCTCGCCGAGTATCCGCTCTTTCTCTTCGTATATTTTCAGCGCGCCATCTGATAACCGCCGGATAACCTCCGCTTGCGTTAACTTGATAATATCTTCTTGAGGCCAATTAAAATCCATCAGAAAAAGATTACGCACTTGGTCTCTGAGCCCATTTAGATTCCAGTTTTCCGGATAAGCCTTCTCCGGACAGAACTCCCAGACTTTTTCTTCGATTGTTTGTTGAACTAGTTCTATAGTATTATCGCGAAGGTTTTTGCCTCTTAAGCAATCAGCGCGCCGGTTATAGATTACCTCACGCTGGCTGTTCATCACGTTATCATATTCCAACAGATGTTTACGTATAGCGAAATTTTGCGCTTCGACTCGTTGTTGCGCTCTTTCGATCGCTTTTGTCACCATCCGATGTTCGATTACTTCGCCTTCGCCGACTCCGATTCGATCCATGATCGAGGCGATTCTATCCGAACCAAACAATCGCATCAAGTCATCTTCTAATGAAAGGAAAAAACGCGAACTGCCGGGGTCCCCCTGACGGCCTGAACGGCCGCGTAATTGCCTGTCGATTCGCCTCGCCTCGTGTCTTTCCGTGCCGATTATATGAAGGCCGCAGGGAACATCCTGTTCACACTTCAATTCTTTGTAAAACGGACATTCTTCGCTTTCGGATACCGGTTTTACCAGCATGCAAAAAGGCGATTTCACCACATTGGGACCCAGCTTGATATCGGTGCCGCGCCCCGCCATATTGGTGGCAATCGTAACCGATCCCGGCCTTCCCGCCTGAGAAACTATTTCCGCTTCCTGCTGATGATACTTCGCGTTCAAGACCGCGTGTCCCACCCCCTGACGCTTCAACATACGAGAAAGTATTTCCGATACTTCGACCGATACTGTACCGACCAGAACGGGAATATTTTGATTATGTTGGCGGACGATTTCTTCGATAATGGCTTTATACTTTTCATTGCGAGTACGATAAATTTGATCTTCGTAATCAGAACGTCTTACCGGCCGATTGGTGGGAATGACCACGACATCAAGCTTATAGATTTCCCAAAATTCACCAGCTTCTGTTTCAGCGGTTCCAGTCATCCCCGCAAGCTTTTCGTACATTCTGAAAAAATTTTGCAGGGTGATAGTTGCCAGAGTCTGCGTTTCGCCTTCAATCGTCACGCCCTCTTTGGCCTCGATTGCCTGATGAAGCCCATCCGAGTAACGCCGCCCCGGCATTAAACGGCCGGTAAATTCATCGACAATCATCACCTTGCCGTCTTGAACCACATACTCAACATCTTTTTCGAAAAGCTGATTGGCTCGCAGCAGTTGATTTATGGCATGGTTTTTTTCGGAACGTTCGGCGTGTTTTTTATAAAGGTTTTCTTTAGCGCGAATTCTATCTTCATCGTTATAGTTTGGGTCATTGTCAATTGCCACCAATCCCTCGGCAATATCTGGAATTTCAAATAGCTTCTGGTCATCCGGCGAAAGCAAAGCCCGCCCCTTATCTTCCAGCGTGATAGTATGTTCGCGCTCGTCGATAGAAAAATATAGTTGATTATCCAACTCATGGATTTTCTTGTCGCGCATAAAATCAAGCAAAATTTTCTGGGTTAGCTGTTTTATCCCCTTTTCTTTATAAAGCTTCGCCAATCGTTTATTTTTCGGCGCGCCCCGTTCAGCTATAAGAAACTTGATGCCAGCCTCATACTCCTGTCCCTGCTCTAACAGCTTTTCGCCTTCGGTGATAAAATTGGCGCAAAGTTGATTCTGTTTTTTTACGACATTAGCGACCAGCGGTCTCATTTCGCTATATCGTTCATTCATCCGCGACTCAACCGGCCCGGAGATAATCAATGGCGTTCTGGCCTCATCGATCAATACCGAGTCGACTTCGTCAACTATGGCGTAGAAAAAGCCGCGCTGCACCATTTCATCTACATGCACAGCCATGTTGTCGCGAAGGTAATCGAAACCGAACTCGTTGTTAGTGCCGTAGGTGATATCCTTGCCGTATTGTTCTCTTCTTTCGGCTGGCGTCATGGAATTCTGTATACAACCGACACTCAATCCCAGCGTTTCATAAACCTTTCCCATCCACTCGGAATCGCGCCGGGCCAGATAATCGTTTACAGTTACCAGATGAGCCCCTAATCCGACTAAAGCATTTAAATAAAGCGGCAATGTGGCAACCAGCGTTTTACCTTCGCCAGTGGCCATCTCGGAGATTTTTCCTTGATGCAACACTATACCGCCGATTAGCTGGCAATCATAAGGGATCATTTCCCAGGTGGTGGTTATCCCACATACATCCCAGGATTTGCCCGAAAGTCGACGGCAAGCCTCTTTAACCATCGCGAATGCTTCGGGCAAAATCTCATCCAGGACGTCCCCGATATGTTCTTTATATAACTGCTTTCTCCGCTCTTTATCGATATCCCGATTCTGTTCGATTTGTTCTAGGAATTCCTTTCCGCGCGGAGCAAGTTGCGCCTGAAATTCCCGCGTTCGCTGGATGAGCCACTCATCGGGCTTATCGGCAAGCGTATCATAAATTTCGTTTATTTGCTCTACGATAGGCTGCAGAGCCTTAACATCTCTTTCATGTTTGGAGCCGAATATTTTCGTTAGTAGATTAACCATAACCGCCTCTTTGAATCCGGGTTATTCCGGATATCAATTTATGAGTATAGTTTAGACTATAATGGGGAGCAAGCGAAAAGTTCTGGATGAAATCGATAAGATTATTTAATTAAAATGTGTCCGGCCCGATACCAATTACGTTTATCGAGTTAATGTATTATTGCTAATATTGAAATCGCGTAATCTGAGACATTGCCCCATAACTGGAGGATCGCCAAGTCCCTTAAGATACCGGGTTAAATATGTGATATCTGCCATATCAACATTACAATCCCCGTTAGCGTCGCCATTTAAATAAGGATCGGGCGGCGGATTCGCACCCCTAAAATATGATACTAAATATAAAACATCGTTGCCGCGAACTTCTCCGTTCCCATTGGCGTCGCCGGGAATTATCATACCGCTTGATGTATCTCCGGCGGTAAACAAAACCGATGCTGATAGTGGCGATTGATTTCCTGCCTCGTCATAAGCCCTAAGACAAAAATAATAAGGCCCTCCATACTCCAGCCCGCCTATGGTCATAGAGTCGGTACTTCCGGCCATCGACGGCAGCGGAGCCCCGCCTGCCAGCGTGGCGCGCCGCCATTTCCAATCATTATCGATCGGACCAAAATCCGCGCCCCAGAAGCGCACTTCATAACGTGCCGCCCTTCCGGTATAACCGTCATCGCCGGGAGCTGTCCAGTATAACTTAATTTCGCCGGGATTATTTGTGAGAAGGCTTTGCGAATCTTTAGACCAGCTATCATCGGACGTTTTGGCTAAGGCGCGCTGTTCAATATTTAATGCGCCAATCACAGGCGCACTAATAACCCGCCCGGGTTCGGTCGCTATCGTGATGCCGGCCATAAGCAAGAGGATGGCCGCTGTATTATAAATGGCTCGAATCTTCCAATCCCTCCTTAAGCAGAGGAAGAACTCCACCTATTCAAGAAGACGTCCACCGTCCGGGAAGCGAATATTACAGAAAATTTCGCAGGATTCAAGCGAAAAATTGCAAATTATCAATTTTTTTCAAAGCAATTCTATTTGCAATCTAAAAAAGTATAGATTTAATTAGCATAATATGAATCTAAAATTGATTTTAAATGCAGATTGGGAGTTTATATGTCATGCGATAATGATTTTATGCTGATGCTTAAATCCAATGGTCTGGCTGAAGGCGACCAGGAGCTGCGCGAAAAACTTTTAAAAGCATTTTTATCGTCATTGCTCGATTTAAAGGCAATTCCCGGCAAAATCGTGTTCTCCGGAACTGGTATATTCCTAACCACCGAAGGCTCGCCCCTGGCAGATCTAATCGGCAAATTCGAGAATATGGGTACGAAAATATTATCCTGCTCTACTTGTCTCGAACATTACGGCCGCAAATATAAACTTAAAAACGTAAAAACCACAACAATAAAATAAAATTTGCATCCTTTCAAAACCCAACAAAATTTAAGGGCCCATAAAAATAAAACAAGATTCTACGACTATTATTATCTGAAATTTATCATAGATTATTATAATTTCCTCCAAATTCAATTGACTTTTTTAGAGAAAATTGTAAAATCATTTCGCGGTTTTATTCAGCATCATTGTATAATCATTTCGGAAGGAGGATTCCGGCTATGAGACCAAGAGCCATATGGATTATTGCGGCGGTATGTATGGTATTGAGCATCACACAGCTAAACGCTCAAGCGGCAAGGGTCTATAACTTTTTTGTTTCGGGCGAATTCGGTTTCGCCATCTCGCCGGAAGATTTCACCGATTACTACACCAAAGGGATAGGATTCGGACTGGGGATTGAATATCCGGTATCTCCGAACTGGGCGATAATCGGTTTA
Organism: uncultured Ignavibacteria bacterium; assembly: GCA_964614835.1. Taxonomy (GTDB): domain Bacteria; phylum Zixibacteria; class MSB-5A5; order UBA10806; family 4484-95; genus JAAYTW01. The sequence continues at coordinate 14,824 of CAZTNJ010000027.1, forward strand.
TTCGATATGAAATTTTTCGGGCCTGATGGCGGCATGATTGCCGATTGGTGGGATGATGAAGGCGAATATTGGCGCTCAACTAATATCAAAGTCAGCGAAGGACGATTAACGGCCGGCACAATCGCTTTCCTCGGCAAAGGATGTTTAAAGGGGCCGGGTTCTACATTCTTTCCATATATTAAAGGCGGTTTCGGCATCACGATTGCCAGCGCCGACGAAATAAAAGTATCGTTTACTAACTCAATAGGCGATCCTCAAACCGCCTGGCCCGCCGGCGCTGAAAACGCCACAAATATCTCAATAATTCTTGGTTTTGGGGCCGAAAAGAAGCTGGGTACAGGTACTTCATCGATTTTCTTCGATGCCGGAATTCATATGATAATGCAGGAAGATGTCAATCCAACCGTCGCGCCAATTACGGTCGGGGTTAAATTTTAAATCGCATCATTAACGGAAACGGAAAAATCAGGAGCAGGCCCGCTCCTGATTTTTTAATCGAATCTATTCGTGCATATTAGGAAGGATAGAAATTGTTCTCCAACCAGAAATCTTCCTGAAGTAGCTGTTGTTGCCTTACTAAAAGCTCATAATGCCCCGATTCCCATTCGGCTAACTCGGTATAAAATGCTTTTACTGACGGATTTATTGCTTTCTGCGATTCCGAACGGTAAAATTCGATGGCGTTCAATTCCAATTGCGCCCCAATCGACAAAGCAGTCATCTCAAGTTGAGCCTTTCCCAGTCGCTTTTTGAATTCGTTTGAAAAAATCGGGCTTTTACCGGGACGCGATTTGGATTTGCCCAATTTGGCCTTTTTATCGGGCTCGCCGGTTTTCAAAAACGATTGATATTGGGCCTTCAAATAATCCAAATGGATTGATTCATCTTTGGCCAGCGCGATAAAAACCTCTTTGCCCTTTTTGTCTTTGGTGTTTTTGGCGGCCAGCATATAAAAATTATGCCCGTCCGCCTCGGCCTGCATGGCCTTTTTAAAGCCCTCGATTAATCTTGTAATTTCATCCATAACGCCGCTCCTCTAACCCTGGAATTTTACATCTAAGGTAAGCTAATTGCTTTCCACATCGAACTCGACAAAATCGAACCATACGCCCATTCCGGTCAGGGCGTCGATCTCGGCTTTCACTATTGCCTGATGGCCTTCCTCAATTTCCAAAAAACGCCCGAACATCTTCTGGGGTTCCGCTTTCATTTCGGAAACCATCTTCTTGTAGAAATTACTGGTTTCCATTTCCACATCCAGCGCTCTGTTAAGTAATTGTAATTCCGCGCCGCGATTAGCTTCCTTTATGTGGCCGCGTAATTTATTAAGGCCGCTGGCGATTACATTTTTGGATGGTACCGATGTCTCCAGCTTGCCATAATCTAATTTCCCCTGCTTTTGCCATAGCTCAAGCCTTGAATTTAGATAATCTACATGATGTTGTTCTTCATCGGCCAACGCTTTGAACACCCGCCGACCTATCTCATCGCTGGCCTTGTTAATAGCCTCTTTGTAAACATCGCGAACCTTGTTTTCAAATTCGATTGCCGTCTTAATTGCTTTTTCCACGTCCATTATTTATCTCCTATTTCCAATAGCTGGTCCTCATCACATTTGGTTTTCAGGTATTAATCCCGTTTCCCGGCGATATGATAAACTCCGGAAAGTCTATCCGCAACAATTATATGAACTATATATGCCTAAGGATTGATTCGCATCGGCAGAATTACTGTGGTTATTCCTTTCCACTGAAGCCGACGCTGAATGGCAAAAGATGTTTCGTTGTGCAAAAACCGATGAAAGAACTTTTCCAACATAAATGTCAATTGACCGGCAAAAACCGTCGAGCGGGCAAATTCCTGGCTTACCTGTTCGCAGAGTTCGGAAGCCGATTCGACGACATCGGTACCGATAGCCATCCTATAATCGGCCGCGATCCCCATCCTTCTGGCCAGTTCGACATATTTTTCCAGCGTCTCTCTGGTCGAATTTTGTAAAGCTTCGACATCCTCCGCTCCCTTAAAGGAACCGGAATCCACCACCGCAACCGAAACAAAAATGAAATTTTTATATACATGCGGGAAATTCCGCACTACCGATAGAAAAGTATGGATTCCAAAACCGTTATAACCGGCCACCAATTGAATCGCCGTAAATTGCTTTGGGTCGACTTTTTCCTGATTTGGAGCGCCGTGCGCCGGAATATCTTTCAACATTGTGTCGAATTCGTTCATTGCATTTCTAACTCTGATGTAATGCCTGCGGATTAAATAGCAGAATAACACGAAAAGCGCTGTTATCAGAAGAGTAATCCAGGCGCCTTCTACAAATTTTACGATTATCGTAACAATAAGGATCGTCGCGCATAATATAAGCCCAACAATATGAACGCTAAGATGCCTGAACCACTTCTCATCCCGACTTCTTCGCTTGATAAAATATCGCGACATCCCAAGCTGCGATAGCGTAAATGTCAGAAAAACGTTAATCGAATAAAAAACCACCAGAATTGACACTTTTCCATTCGTAGCAAACAGCAGGATTAAAGAGGCAATCCCCATTAGCAGCACGCCGTTCTGAAGCGATAATCTTTCGGAAAGGGAAGCTAACCTGCGCGGCAGCCAATAATCGATAGCCAAATTCGCCATTACGCGAGGCCCGCCGATAAAACCTGTTTGTCCGGCGACCATCAGCAAAGCCCCCTCCGATAAAATCGTAATAAATGCAATTACGTATCCTAAAGGCCACCCCGAAAAAATCATATCGGCTATTACCGCATTTAACGTCCTGCCTTCAGTTGGTTTCACGTTTAAAAGCAGATAGCAGATAAGCAGTCCGCCGGCGACCGTCGCTAGAGATATCGCCGAATACGCCATTGTGCGTTTCCCCGATTGGATTTTCGGCTCTCTCATAATCTGAAGGCTGTTTGAAACCGCCTCCAGACCGGTATAAGTGCCTCCCCCCAGCGAGAATGCGCGAAGTAAAATTACAAAAAACGCAAAAAATCCGATACTGGACAGATCGCTCTGAAAATTATTGCTGAGCGCGCCCAATTTCGGGCCAGCTTCCAGAGCATGACTGAATATTCCATAACCCAGCATGGCCGCGTGCGTGACAACAAAGGTGAGAAATATAGGAGCCAGTATTTTAACCGATTCTTTGACGCCCCTTAAATTCAATATTATCAAAATAACCATCACCATCCCGGCAAAGGGTATTTTAAATTTATGATATTCAAGCGGCATAAAACTAAAAAGCGCGTCCGCGCACGATGCAATAGACACCGTTATGGTCAGTATATAATCCACAAGCAAAGCGCATCCCGAAACTACACCCGCCTTTTCGCCGATTGTGCGGGAGGCTACGACATAACCCCCGCCGTAGGGAAAATGCTCTATTAGTTTGGAATAGGTAAAAGCAATTACAAATACGGTAATCGCCGTTGCCAGAGCCAGAGGCAAAGCCAGATATGTATGACTTCCCAAAGCGCGAAAGGCTTCCTCGGGGCCATAACACGACGACGATAAGCCATCCGACCCCAGGCCAATCCAGGCTAATATCGGAATTAGCGATATTTTATGGAAAAGGGATGGATCGGAAATATTCCGCGGCGCTCCAACCAAGGCGCGACGAATTTTTTGTCCTATGGTCAAATCGGCCATTTAACTGTTTCCAAACATTCTATCGAGAGCATTGACATAAACTTGTTCCATATAGCCAGCGATTATAATAGAACATATAATCGGATGCAAATCAAATTGTATTAATTCGGTAATGTGAATTAGTGATTCACCGCCAGCCGAAGTAACGCCACTAAATTTTGTCTTGCTAATAACTTCATATCAAAGTATAATTTAGCGGTATGACTTGCCAAACTTGGGAAAAGGCGCAAGAATTCGCTTCCAATAGATATGCTAACTCGTTGCGGGGTAAAACAATATCGTCGATGGAGGGAATTTATCGACATAATAAAGGTTTAGCTGGCCTAAACAGGTCCTGAATCGTATAAAGTTACTGAAGGCCATGTGGCCGCTATCCGGGTATATTATGATGCCGGATTGTCTTATTTACAACAAAGTTGTTGGTGGTTTAACAGGATGCGAGATTTCGGTCTGCAAAGACCGTCAGCGAAAGGAGTCAAACATGAAAATAATCGTGACCGCCAGACACTTCGACCTTAATGAAAATCTCAATAGTTACGCGACTAATGAGATAAAAAGGCTGGAAAAATATTTCGACCATATCATAGAATCACATCTCACCATGTCCGTAGAAAAATCCCGACAAATCGCCGATTTATCGGTAAAAGTATACGGAACCGTACTCACCAGCAAGGCCAAAACCTACGACATGTATATTGCGATCGAACAGGTGGTTTCCAAGATGGAAACCCAGATTAAAAAATATAAATCGAAACTTAAAGATAAAAAGGCCGCTCGTAAAGACCCCCCAAAAGCGCGGCCGGTTCCAAGTCAAGTCAGTAGCGATGAGGATGAATCAGAGTTTTAAGCTATGCCAACCTTAAGCGTTGAATACCTTCTCAAGGAAAAAAGCCAATTCCTTGAGCTATTTGTCTTAAATGGCGGCGATTGTTTAAAAAAACCGATTCCTAACAACCAGATTCAGCGGCCCGGCCTGGCGCTATCCGGTTATACCGACCGTTTTTCGTACTGGCGCACACAGGTGCTGGGCAAAACCGAAATCGCTTATCTTAACAGCTTGTCCGAACAATCGCTTACGGAAGCCCTAAACCGATTTTTTGCTTTCGATATTCCTTTGGTGATTATCTCAAAAGCCCAACAACCTCCGGCCAAACTAATCGAGATTGCCGCCAGCAAACAGGTTCCAGTTCTTCAAACAAACCTTAGCACAACTGACTTCATTATCCGACTGGGCAGCTATTTAGATAATTTGTTCGCCCCGCGGACCGCAATCCATGGCACACTCATGGATGTTTACGGAGTCGGTATGCTCTACACCGGTAAATCCGGTATCGGCAAATCAGAATGTGCTCTCGACCTGGTAGAACGCGGTCATCGGTTGGTCGCCGATGATGTAGTCAACATTATCAAGAAAGCTCCCGATGTCATAGTAGGGCAGGCCGATGAACGCCTTGGCCACCATATGGAAATTCGAGGCTTGGGAATAATCAATATCGAAAAACTGTTCGGTATCCGCTCAATCAGGATGCAGAAACGTATTGAGGTCGAGGTTAGGCTTGAATTGTGGGATAACAGGGCTGAATACGACCGGGTTGGTATTGATGAAACTTACACCAACGTGCTGGGAGTCGAAATCCCCGCCGTGACTATCCCATTGTCGCACGGAAAAAACATTACCGTTATATAGGAAGTTATCAGCATGAATCACATGCTTAAGGTTTATGGCGAAAACTCGGCTGAGAAATTCGTACAGCGGTTATCTGAAGAACTGGCGCGGCGCAAACTCACCAGCCAGTATCTCGAATCGGACATGGAATAACTATCGCTGTTTTGCGTAATCGATATGTTTCTTGAGATTATATAGCTATTTGGGGGTAATTTTTATCTTTTTCTGCCGAAAAATACTATAGCATACGATATGATAGTGTAATGCTAAAATAGTAATTCAACCTAAACCTGTGACAAGAGTGGTTCGATGATAAAATTCTGTTTCGGCATCCACAACCATCAACCGGTGGGTAATTTCGATTTCGTAATCGAAAAAGCGTACAACCAGTGCTATTTCCCGTTCGTCAAATTGCTATCCGATTTCCCCCAGATAAAAGTGACTCTTCACAATACCGGGATTCTCTGGGATTGGTTTGAACAACACAAGCCCGAATATTTCGAATACCTGAACAAACTGGTCATCAATGGACAGATAGAATTCTTAAGCGGCGGTTATTACGAACCGATTCTACCTGCGATCCTTGATTCCCACAAAAAAGGCCAGATAAACAAACTTAACGACTACATTAAGAGCAAATTTAAGGTTAAACCGCGAGGAATCTGGATTGCCGAACGAGTTTGGGAGCCTCAGTTAGCCAGCGCTATCGCCGATTGCGGTATTGAATATTCTATCCTCGATGACACCCATTTCCGCTGGGCCGGTCTTAAAGCCGAACAGCTAAACGGCCACTTTGTTACCGAAGATCAACATAAAAAACTGGCCTTATTCCCCATATCCAAAGAATTACGCTACGCCATACCATTTAAACCGGTCGAGAAAGTTATCGATATATTAAAAAACCTGGCCGAACGCGCTCCCGGTAAACTGGCAATCTATGCCGATGATGGTGAAAAATTCGGAAGCTGGCCCGATACCTATCAAACCTGCTACGAGGAAAAATGGCTGGCCCAGTTTTTCGAAGCACTCTCTAAAAATTCCGATTGGTTGCAAATTTGCTTTTTTAGCGAAGCGCTCGACACGGTCGAACCGAACGGACGCGTTTACTTGCCGACCGCTTCTTATGCCGAGATGGGCCAGTGGTCGCTTCCCCCCGATGGATTCAAGCACTACGAGGAGATAGAAAAGCTGATAGAGAATCAGGGGATTGCTGACACGCACGGCTATCTGGTGCGAGGCGGATTCTGGCGAAATTTCATGACCAAATACCCCGAATCGAATAACATGCACAAAAAGATGTACCGGGTCGCCGCTAAAATCGATTCGCTGAAAAAAGGCATCAAATCTGTAGACCAATCCAAACTGGCCGAGGCGGAAGACTTGCTTTATCAAGGGCAATGTAACTGCCAGTACTGGCATGGCGTTTTCGGCGGGCTTTACCTGAATCACCTTCGCTACGCCGCCTACAATCGGCTTATCCGCGCAGAATCTATCACCGATGATCTGGGCGCGTTACCGCAATCCGGCAAAATAGATTTGGCCGATTTCGATGATGATGGCCGCGATGAGGCCCTGCTCGAAACACCGCTTCTGGATGCCTACTTCTCGCCCCGATTCGGCGCTTCGATGTTCGAACTGGACCTGAAAGATCGTGGCTTAAACCTGCTTGATACGATGACCCGCCGCTGTGAGGGGTACCATGACAAGCTGACCAAAGCCCAAAACAGCGATCAGACCGCCGGCAAGACAATTCATGACCGTATCGAAGTTAAAGAGGCCGGACTGGAAAAATATCTGATCTACGACTGGCATCGTCGGATTTCATTCGTCGATCATATCATGCCTAAAGGCACCAGTTTCGAAGAGTTTTCCGGCAATCAATATCACGAATGGGGCGATTTTATACTCGAACCATTCGAAATCAAAAATATCGATTCCGACAAAGAGCACACCATTATCTTTGGCCGCGATGGCAGCCTGTATCGACCGTCGGGGACTTCGCCTTTACGCCTGACCAAACGCTTCATTGTCCCCAACGGCAAACCGGTGATCGATGCCACCTACGTGTTCGAAAATCTGGCCGATTTCCCGGTCGATTTCGTGCTGGGTATCGAACTGAACTGGGCGCTTCTGGCAGGCGATGCTCCCGATCGCTATTACTATATCGATAATGTCGAACTGGCCGACCGCAACCTGAAAAGCAACGGCGAAAATCACAACGTAAAAGCGTTCGGCTTAGTTGATGAATACCACAATTTGAACATAAAAATCAACCTATCTGAACCGGTTACCCTCTGGCGATTCCCGATAGATACTGTCAGCTTATCCGAAGGCGGTTTTGAACGGGTGTATCAATCATCGCTGACATGCCCTAGCTTTGCGATTGATTTAGGCCCAAAGCAGAAAAAACAGATTGGGCTAAGGATTGAGTTTTTGAAAAGATAGACCCCGCTATAGAAAGGCGGGAAGGTGATCCCCGCCTCGATTTGTTCTCGATAAATTTTCCGGAAAAAGCTTGACATAATATGAATTGTCCATATATTATATATGGTTGAGTTGCATCATTGTTGACGACATCTTCAATAAAACAGAAGGCTACGTTATAAGCGGGTGGCCGATTTGTTAATTTCTAATTTCGGGAGGACCTTAATAGAATAGAAAGCTACCCCATTTGTAAATGGCTGTGTTGGTGATGACTATTTTAAGGAGGTTCGTGTGAAAAAAAATCAATTCTTCTTAACGATTCTTATATTCGGCATTATGATTAATAGTGCTTTTGGCCTGGGATTAGCCTGGGTGAATAATTATAATACATTTTCGTATACTAGTTCCGGACCGGACATGGCGGTTGATCGAGACGGAGCCATTTATGTGGCCAGCAGTAATCAGGATTCAAATACCGGACATGTTACCGAGATTTTAGTAACAAAATACTTATCAAATGGTGATATCGCCTGGACAAATAGCATTCCTTCGGACGGCTGGATAATAGGTGGCGTCCATAATATAGCCTTTGATAGTCTTGGGAATACTTATCTGCTTGTAGGGACATTTTATCCTGATGTGGATTCCCTTAAAAACCGAATCGACTGCATTATTATGAAATATGATTCCGAAGGCAATTTTGTCTGGGGCAGAACATATCTTGGACTTAATCATACTCAAAACCGACCTGTTGGCTTGCTGGTTGATAATATAGGAAATTGCTATATGTCGTGTATGGGAGACACCGCATATGATGAATTAGGAGCCTATAGCAATACTACCATTAAATACAATTCGAATGGCGATGTAATCTGGATCAGACATTACGCCGATACCATTCCGGGAGTCGAATATTTCAATAATCTTATCTTTGATGCGCAGGGGAACATCCTCATTTTAGGCGCAACCATAAAAGATGAAATGCTTATAAAATACTCTCCGGCGGGCGATGTTATATCTAGCCGTAGCTATTCGAATCCCGATTCTTTAGATATCGGGGACTACTGTTTGGCCATGGATCTTCTTGGGAATATTTATGTTATTGGGACAGCCTACTCAACTTCCATACCTATGACTTATTATCATGTTACCAAATATGATCCAACGGGTGAGTTAGTATGGCAACGGTTATATGGGGGCTTGGGCGGCACACGGAATTTTCCGACATCTTTTGTAGTTGATGATGATGGGGATGTGTTTGTAACTGGGATAAGCGAGATGGATACAATGTACGCCGGTAATTTTGAATGTGCGACAATAAAATATAACACAAATGGTGATTTGATATGGGAAGACCGGTCATTTATGTATATCTCAAGTCATGCTCAGCCTAAACTTGCCGCCGATAATGAAGGAAACGCTTTTTTACTTGCTGCCGGTAATAGTGTTATGGATTGTTTTAGCGGATATCGATCGACCTTGATACGATTTGCGCCGGACGGCACCAGGACTACACTAAGCCAATATAAAGGGGAATCCGATTATAACATCATAACAAGCGATCTGGTTATTGATGAAGCGGATAATATTTATGTATCAGGGATAGGTGGATCGGGCACGCACTATGACAATATCTTTGTTTTAAAATATTCTTCCTCCTTACCGTTGTGCTCAATTTCCGGCAAAATCGTAAATGATGCATCATTGCCAATTGCGGATGTAACTGTTAAATTAGGTCCAAATCATCAAACAATCACTGATAATAATGGTAATTATTCATTTAGCAATATCGAACCGAATATGTTCGATTTAGCATACTATTTTTCCAACACCGGTATTTTCAATTGTACTTCCGGATATCTCCTTCACCCCGGCGCCAATGATACGGTCAATGGCGTTTTGGAATACGACTGCCATTATCGGCCCGGAGATATCAACGGTGACAGCATCATAGGCCCTGGGGATGTTACCTATGGAGTTCGTTTTTTCAAGGGTATAGGTCCAGTTCCTTTGATGGACTGCTATAGCGTACGTAGCAATGGACATATTTATGTAGCCGGTGATGTAAACGGTGATTGTGAATTTCGCGGATCGGATATCACCTGTTTAGTGGCATATTTTAAGGGAATATCGAGCCTATCATATTGCCCAACTATTCCGCCGACAAATAGACACTGAAAACGCGTTTTCCCCATAGATACTTAAATCGGCCGGTACCTCGAACCTTTGCGTTGTGTCAGGTCGTAGGGCATAGCCCGAGACCTGACACATTTTATATACTTACAGCCAGTTCACGTCCGCCTTCGGCGTAGCTACGAACTGGCTGAACGCTCAAAGCCCTATGACCTGACATAACAAAAAAAGCATTTTCCGCCCTGAAGGGGTATCTGAAAAGGTTAGCCTTATAGAAAATCGACATCAATCTCTGATTCGTGTTTGTATACTCAATATTTCACCGTTTTGTGCATCTATATAATAGTCTGAATTAAATAATACGGAATCAAGTTTACAAACGTTAATTATCCAGGCCAGTCTCAACACATTATTAAATCTCCCAATAGTAAGTTCTGTACTTTTGATGTTTTCTATGGTGGTTTGATATGCCTTGGAATCATTTAAGGCAAGTTGTCCGGCTTGTTCTTTACTGATGGTTGGCTGCGTTACAAGATTTCTTGCTTCTGGATCAATCTGCCCGCTAATGTTGTATAGTGACCCGTTTTTAGAAAATTGAAGAAAGTAGCCGGCATATCTGACTTTTGTTCCATTGACAGTCCAGTAAAATTTAACCGTCGAAAATAAATCATCTTTTATTACTTCTCTAATGGTGAATTCTTCCCGTGGCGAAGCAATTTGGAATATATCTTTATTTATTTCAAAAAACTGATACGCTTGATCTACCGGATCAGTACAAGTTAATCCTTTAGACAAATTGCCGGTTATTTCTATAGGTATGCCGTATTTATCGAATTTAATCCTATTGC
>CAZTNJ010000028.1:0-24987 GCA_964614835.1 uncultured Ignavibacteria bacterium
TTTTTTTTTCCCGGGGGGTTTACTTTTTGTTATATAACGGGTTATATTTAAATTCAAACCACCATTTTTAAAACATTTTAAAAGAAATCCCAATCAGGCTCGTGGTTGGTCAAGTTAGCGCCGATCCTCCGGCCGACGTATTACCTGATAAGCTGGGCTTAAACGCGATTTACCCAAATCCGTTTAATTCATCGACGGTAATAGAGTATTCATTGCCCAAATCGGGGCAGGTTCGTATCGATGCATATAATGTGCTGGGGCAGCAGATATCACACTTATACAGCGGCTATCAGAATGCTGGAAAGCATTCATTTACCTGGCAGGGATTTGAATTGGCATCAGGATCATACTGGATTAAAGTGGGATTTGCCGATAAGGCCGCGATTTCAAGGGTCGTATTCCTCAAATAAACTTAATAAATATCTTAAAACGCATGACACAAAATTCAATGTCATGCGTTTTTTTAATAGGATTTTCTTAGTATTTTTCCAGATATTAGTTTACTTTAATTGAGGAAACGCATGATATATTCGAACAAAAAAGGCTTGAATGAGGTTGAATATCCTGAGCCGAAGTATTTTGGATTACGTGAATTGGTTTGCGTATAACCAAATTGCGGGTGATGGAGAAAAATATATAATTTGACAAGCGGAAGGATTTGACGATAGATAACAGTATGAAAAAGTTATTGTTGGTTACCGTAATAATTCTGATAGCTATTGGCGCCGGCGCAAATGCGCAGCAAACCTCGTTGGACAGCGATTCCGCGAAGGTTGATAAAACAAAGGCGATGACTCAAGCGCAAGCTTATGAGCATTTTTCGCGGGGGGATTTATATGAGAAAACCGGAAATTATGAAAAAGCCGCCGATGAATATCGGCTGGCGCTAGTTTTCGATCCCGAATCGGAAGTTATCAAAAAAAGCCTTATCGATATTTATTTTAATTCGCGCCGTTACGAGGAAGCGCTGGAGCTATTGATTCAGTTAAAACAACCCGGCGCTCAGGACATTCTTACGCTCGCCAATTGTTATGCGATTTTAGGAAATCAAAAAAAGGCGGTAGAGTATTTTACGATAGCTGCCGATTCTGTTGATTTGCCCGAACCGGCCAATATTATCGACAGGGGATATTATCCCGGGGGCAAACAACAGGGGGCCCCGATCAATCTGTATTATTTTCCAAATCAATATTTGGCCGGATATTATATGGAAAAGAAAGATTTGAAGAAGTCCGAGTACTATTTTCGCCGCAGTCTGGGAAATGATACTACCGGAATTCGCTGGATGTATAAAGCGGCATCATTTTACAGGGACAGCGGACAAATAAAGAAAGCCCGGGCGATTTATGAGCGGATGACGCTAAGCGATTCGATAAGTACCACCGGTTATTTGGGTTTGGCTTCCCTGAAGGAAATGGAAAAGGATACATCCGGCGCGGATAGTATATATCAAATCGTCGCCAATAAAAATTGGGACGACGGTCAGTTATTGGCCATTTTAAGTCAAGCATTAATCCGGTTGGGAAATCTTGAAGGCGGGACCAAGCTTGCGTTCAGGGTAGCCGAGTTGAATCCCAATGATTATTTTGGGGCGCGCCGTTTGGCTTTAATGTTGTTTACTCTGGGCAATTATAAAGCCTGCGATTCGGTATTAAGCGAATTAGGAAAAGAAGTTACCGATGACCCCATATTATTTTATTACCGAGGACGAATCGCCCAAATCGATTCAAATTATCTTCAGGCCGAGAATTATTATTCGCAGGCTCTGGCGCTTGATGATACTTTGACCGAGGTCTGGGTGAGTCTGGCATTCACCCGGTTTTTTCTGGGGGATACGGCTGCGGCCGCGGCGACATTTGATAGCGCTATGGTTGCCTGCACAGCCGATACTCTGAGGATATTATTTTTTACTGGGATGTTTTACAGCCAGCATGGCAGGTATAACGAGGCGATTGGATATTTCGATAGAGTGCTTCAATCGGACCCGCGGAATACCAACGCCCTTTTTAATTTGGGTTCGGCCTGCGAGCGGCAGGGGAGGTTTGAGGATGCCGAGAAGGCGTTCCGGCGGTTACTTAGTATAGACCCTGATTCTCCTCAAGCGCTTAATTATCTCGGCTATATGTGGGCCGATAAGGGTATCAATCTCGATCAGGCCCAGAAGATGATTGCCAGAGCCTTAAAGGCCGATCCGGAAAATGGCGCTTATCTTGATAGTTATGCCTGGGTGCTGTATAAGAAGGGGAAATATAAAGAAGCCTTGAAATATCAGGAAAAAGCGATGCAGCATTCGGGGGAAGACGCAGTGCTGTTTGATCATATGGGAGATATAAAAGCCGCTCTAAAAAATAAAGAGGCGGCAAGAGAATACTGGCGTCGAGCGCTCGACCTGGATCCATCAAACGAAAAAATAATTCATAAGCTTTCTCAATAAAGGTGAATCGGTTTAGGAATAAAATATTTCCGGGCTTGTTAATTTATATAATCATGCCGGTTTTGGGGCTGTTTTTCGGATGTGCAAAAATAGCCAATCCGGGGGGGGGACCGGTTGATAAGACTTCCCCCGATATCATATCGATAAAACCCGATCCCGGTTCAGTCGCTGTTGATCCTGACGGCGAGATCGAGATAGTATTTTCCAAGAACATGAATAAGGAAACAACCGAGAAAGCGGTATTCATTTCACCCTTATTTTTTAATTATCCGACCTACGAATGGAGAGGGAAGAAGCTTAAAATCAGGCCGCCCGAAAAACTTAAACCAAATACCACTTATAGCATAACAATAGGCGCGTCGGCGGTGGATACGCATAATAACAAGTTGGGCAAATCGAAATCATTTTCATTTTCGACTGGGGAAAGAGTCAATTCGGGAAAAATCGAAGGTCAAATCCTGATGGGCGCGTTATCGGGGATGGACGCCTGGGCCTACCGGATTGATTCACTACCGCCGGATACTTTTATGTATCTTGTTCCGGATTATATTACGCAAACAGACAGTTTGGGAGGTTTTTCGTTCGAGTTTTTGGGACGGGGGAAGTATCTGATAATCGGCGTCGATGATAAAAATAAAAATCAGTTCTGGACGCCGCCATCGGAAAAAATTGCCCTGCCAAGTAAGTTGATAGAACTGCCGGACGATTCAGCAATGGTTGGAGGATTGGTACTGGTGGCGGCAGAACAGGATACGACTAAACCAGCATTTACGAAAGTAACCTCCGCTAATTTTAACTCAATAAATATCGAATTATCCCATCAAATAAATGAAAATTCGATTTTAAAAGCCGACGCTTTTAAGATAGTACCTATGGAAGAATCATAGGCGAATGTTGTTATTTTTAGAGTTTATCCTCTCAAGAATAATTTTAAGGTTTTCCAAATTGATTGTGGCGGGATGATTGCCCGGAAAAAATATAAACTGGAAGGGCGAAATTTGGAATCTATTTTTTCGCAGACTTCGGATTCGTTAAGCCATATTTTTACGGCAGGGGCTGCCGATACGATTCCCCCGAGTATCGCGGAAATTTATCCAGGCCAATCGGAAAAGCCATATATTGCCGGATTTGATATCGCCTTGTATTTTACCGAATCAATAAATCAAGAAAAGTTTGGCAACGCGATATCGATAAAAGACAGCTTGGGAAATGCGATTAAGACTGAATTTAAATGGAAATATCCGAACCAAATAATCATTAAACCTGAGATGAAAGACGCCGAAGAATATATTATGTTAGTTGATGGAGCCAAAATTGTCGATATGCAAGGCAATCGAATGGGAGATAGTGTCGTAACTTATAAGTATATAACGAGTTCATCAGACACTCTTGGCCAGCTTGGCGGCAGAATAGTTAACATACCGGGGGATAATATCGTTGTTATGGTCTACCCTAATAAAGGCGATACCGCCATCACCAGGATAACCGGAGATGGTTATTTTAGATTTGATAAGTTGTATCCATCCACATACCATATAACCGCTTACTGGGATAAAAATTTTAATAATAAACTTGATCACGGGAAAGTCAAACCCGTGGTTTTTTCAGAACCGGTGGCTGTTTATGATGATACCGTCGTGGTTAGGTCCCGATGGGAGATTGATGTTGGCAAGGTTGATTTTAACTGGAATCTTAAATGATATTGACAAACAGCCGGTTAAGGTTATAATAGTATTGATATGCCGCAACAGTATAGAGCGAAAATAATATCGGTAATAGTCGCAACAATCCTGATTTTAGGAAACTCGGTGTTTGCGGCAACTTATCGGGCAGATATCAATTCAATTCAAACGGCCGATTCGCAATTTGAGGTTGAGTTAACGGACCATTTCCTGGCGCTGCAATCTATCGCCATTGATGGAAAGGCTATTCCGTATTCCCGGGAAAACCAGCTCTATAAAGTAAACTCAAATCGGTTAACAGCGAAATTTTCCAATGTTTCGTTGTATTTAATTGGCCCCGATGGATTAAACGGAAATCGTTCTGTAATAAAGATAAAATCCGGCGGGAAGGGTGAAGTATATGACCCGCCGCTTATTTTAATTGATGGTCTAATCGTAAATGTCACGGATTCGCTTCGGCAATCGATAGTCGGCGCCCAGGATACGCATCGGGTGTCTTTCGATTTAACGGTGGCGCCTATTGGAATAAAGGGGCAAATCTGGATTAATTTCGGAACCGGTTTTGATGTTGGTGGCATGACCTGGGCGGCCTATTCCGACACGGATCCCGATAATGACACACTTCCGCCAAGAATCGCCTCGATCGATGTAGTGGCTCAAACCGCGATAATCCGATTGGACGATGGCGTACCGGCCGAAAGCGGGAGGATCGCCCTCGATTTTGGTCTGATTCATAACGATACGGTTGCGAATGATTACCATGTTACGGTGATGACATTAGATTCGTTGGAGAACATCGTAAATGGGCCGGTATCTTCCGCCCCGTTTATCCTTAATCCGGGTCCGGTCGCGAGGATATTGGTCAGTCCATCCAATAACATTTCAATTGTCTCCGACTCGACCGTTACATTCACGGCTTCCGGATATGATCAATATAATAATATTATCTCAAATCTGAGTTATACTTGGGGTTTGACGATAGACTCATGCGGAATTGTGTCGAACGGGGTATTCAGATCTCGTAAAGTTGGAAGTTGCTATGTAACGGCGACCGCTTCTGGCCGAGCCGATTCATCCGGATTAATAACGATTACGCCCGGCGCCATAAGAAGATTTACGATATCAGGCACTCCCGCTACCAGAACCGCAGGCACATCGTTTCCCAGTCCAGTCGTGGTGATGGCGTATGATGTGAATGATAACTTAAAGACCAACTTCACCGGTTTGGTGTACTTCACATCAACGGATTCTATCGCCACTTTGCCCTACACATCGACCAGCCCATATTCATTCCAGGTATCCGATTCCGGTCGCCACAGCTTTTCCGGTTCCGGTTTTATTCTTAGACGGGCCGGTACGCAAACGATTACCTTAACAGATGGTGTTAGATCGGTAGCATCGCCGGCGATTACGGTTCAGCCCGGATTGATAAATTCGTTCACGTTGACGGCAAACGCCAATCAAACGGCTGGAGTGCCATTCAGTCTTGATGTTACTAACGCATTAGACAGCTGGTCGAATCCGGCCAATGGTTCGGTCACGGTAAATTCATCATTTGGCGGTGGAGTTTCTCCCAATGGGGTTCCGCCGGTATTGAATAATATCACGGTTAATTCCGGCAGCGGTTCATCATCGCAGACACTGACAAACGCCACCCGTACCGTATTACGCGGGGTGGGCGGAAGCGCGACGGTAACGACCGATACAATCAGAGTGTTGCCTGGTATTGTCGGCAGATTCAGATTGTCAAATTATCCGTCGGATGTGATTGCCGGACAGGCTTTCAGTTCGCCGGCCAACGACCCGCGAATCGTGGTTAATGATATTTATGGAAACATTAAAACTAATTATACCGATTCAATATTTTTCTCATCTAATGATCCGCAAGCAACGCTACCAAACCCATATAGATTTGTCGCGTCCGATTCTGGTATTCATTCGTTCAGCGGGACCGAATTTGTTTTTAGGTCGGCGGGCGGCAGACGATTAATAGTTAGCAGGGGTAGTCTGGCCGATTCATCCGCGATTATTACCGTGGGAGCGGCCTCGATCAATTCGTTCGACCTTAGCGCGCCCGGTTCGGCTACGGCCGGAGTGGCAATACAGGTTTCGGTCAGCAACGCGCTTGACGCTTATAGCAATAACGCATCCGGGGTAGTTGTTGTAAGCGACAGCATTGGGGCGGGTGTGTCGCCGAATGGTACGGCTCCCATTTTTGCCAATATTAATGTTAACAATGGCAGCGGTTCCGCCGGACAGATTCTTACCGCTACCGGCACCGCGCGGCTGAAGGGGGTATCGGGCGGCTCCATAGTTAGGGGAACAGACGCAATTACGGTCGAGCCTGGGGTGCTCGGCGGATTGGCGATGTCGGTAGCCTCGCCACAGGTGGCCGGAAATGCGTTAGTCGGGCCATCGCCGTTAATGGCAATTGACATATTCGGTAATTTGAAAACAGATTTTGATGCATCGACGGACACGATAGTAATCGCTAGTAATCCTCCAGGGCAGATGAGCAATAATGTATTGAATGGAAGCGATGATTTCTCGAACGGTTCAGCTGATCTTGGCAACTTTAATATCATATACCGGGGGCAAGGCGGCCCGATCCGATTTGGCGCGACATCGCAGAGCGGTATTTCGGGATTATCAAATTCAGTGGATGTGATCTCGATCAGGGCATCCTCGATATCGCTTAATAATCCTCAAGTGGCCCGCCTTGATACGGCTTACGGTCAGACGCGTTTTATCAATATAGGCGGGGCGCCGATTACTATCACGGCTATCTCTATTTTCGATAGCGATGGCAGGCAATTCTCGCCGGTATTTACGCCAAGCCTACCGGCTGGCGTGCCCGGAGGCGCCGATACGGCATTTTCATTTGGTTTTATGGTGCCATCGGATATAACCCAGGGAAATCATCCAGTATCATTTAAGCTGACTGGCAGTTATTCTGGAATTCTAACGAGTGATAGCCTGGCGTCGTACACCGATACTTTGGTCGTGATGACGGCATCGCGCCTTGATTATGTAAACGGCTCGATCGATCCTGACACGCTATCAACCGACGGAGTATATCAACTTACGTTTAGTTTGGCTAACAGCGGCGGAGCGCGAATTAATCTCGCCGATAGCTCCTACGCTATTTTCAGCGATGGCAGTCGGACAATTCGAACTACGTTGGCGGGCTCATATTATATAAATGCCGGTGACCAGGCAACTGTCGTGTTCAATAGTGTTACCGTGCCCAGCGCTTTCACGCCTGGCAATTATACGCCGAAATTTCACTATTATGGAACCGAGCTTAACGGGCAAGCGGTCGATTCAGTAAACATCAGCGATAATCTTCGAATCCAGACAAAACCGAGTATTCAGCTAATCTCCGGCGCGATGAGTCCTGATACCTTGATGGTGGGAGCGCCGGTTAGATTTAGCGCGAGGGTACGTAATCTTGGTCAGGCGGCCGTGCAGGTAAATCAAAGCGCTACCAGGGTATATTTAAGCGATGGGACCAATCAATATACAGCATCTCTCGACACCGCATCGGCAGTTAGAATAAATAGAATTATGGCCGGAGATACCACTTTGACTTTTAACACGGCGACTCTTCCTGAAGCGTTTATGGCAGGCGTTTACGCGACCGGTATCAACCTACAGGGAATTCAAAACCTTCAGAATTATCAGGTTATTCTTAACGGCGATTCGGTAACAGTATTGACCCCCGGGCGAATACGTTTGGATTCGCTCTACGTAATGGCGATTAATTCGCCCAAAGTGAATGTTTCGCAAGAGTTCAGGATCCATGGATTTGTTAGCAATCTTGGGGTTGAGCCGGTTGATTCGATAGTTATCAGGTTGCTTAGCGATGGTAATTCCGTTTTTTCGGAAACAACAGTTACCGAGGCTTTATCCGGATTGAGCGGAACGTCATTCGAATATAATATTACCGCGGCCGCGGCCCCAACGCCATCGGAGATATTTCACAGTTTAATTGCCAGGGCAACCAATAGAATTTCCGGCCAACCAGCCCTTATAGCGTCGCCTTTGGACAATTCTGCCGCAATCGCAATTGAAGCGCCGACCATTCTGTCAATCGATACGATATACGTTTCGGATGAATCGCTATCAACGCGGCAAGAGTTCAGGGTTTTCGCTCGAGTTAATCGTTCGGGAAACAGCAGTTATAGCGGTTTTAATAAAGTGGCGCTCGATTTTTCGGGGGATTCCGAATTTACTATTGCCGATTCGATCATACGCGATTTTGTACCCGGGCAAATATTGAGCTGGGCGGTCACGGCTCCCGCTTCGGTTAGGACGGGACGGCAGGCCAATGTCGGATTTAGCGGGCAATATATTGACCTAAATGATTCAACGACGGCGCTGGGGGCGGATTCCATAGCGTCGATAAATGTAGTCGTGACAAATCAGGCATCGATAACTCATCATGCAGCAATTATAGAGCCCGAAGGGGCCAGGGATGGTATTATTTCAACCGGGCAATCATTCACGGTATCAGACACGATTCAAAGTTCAGGCAATGCCGGAACAAGGTTCGGCAGATTGACCGTACCGGATGGCTATTCATGCCTTGACCCGGTGGTGCAATCGGTAAGTGGTCAGGCGATAACGTGGCGAATGGTTGCGCCGCAGACTGCGGGAAATGATTCAATAAAATTTGATTGCTGGACATTCGACACAAATACGGGTGATTCGGCCTATGCGGGCACCCAATGGATTCATTTACAAGCAGTTATTAAAGCAGCGATTACGATAGGCGCCGAGATCGTATCGCCGCCATCGGCAATGGATAGAATAATCGAACCGGGCGGATATTTTGTGGTTAGAGCGATTACGGGTAACCTCGGCCAGGCGCAAGTTGGGGGCGGCCAGCTAAATTTAAGGTTCGGAGATAATAGATTTTCCGCCGAGGAGGCTTTGGTTAGGAATTTTAATGCCGGAGAATCTATCGAATGGACCGTTCACACTCCGGCGGTGCAGATTCTTGAAGGCGCTCAAGTAGCGGTGGTTATCAGCTCTATTCCGGAGGATTTGAATTCGAACTCGCCGGCGATGACCGTGGTCGATACCAGCGGATTCACGGTAATTCTTAAAAATGAATTGCCGCATCTTGTGTTCAGAAATGGGATTTCACTTGGCGGCGCGGCCGTGAAGGGGCAGCCGCTCGATATTTATCAGTTTGAGCTGCATAACTCTATCGATTTGGCGAACAATCAGGTTGCGTTTATCAATTTCGCTTACCGAATTTATTCAGGCGAATCCCCAATTAATCCGGCGAACGTGATATCATCTTCTACGATTGAAATAAATGGCAACACGTATAATGGCGTAATAAGCGATTCAGCTATCACATTTGCGTTCAATTCAGGCAGTTCGCCCGATATCGTTATCGAGCCCGATTCGATTATTTTAGCGAAACTGAGTATCGTTTTAAATTCGAATCCCACAGTAGACCGATTCAGGATAGGTTTTGGTTCAAATGATTTGACCGCCAGGGTAATGATTGGCGGAATACTTGAACAGTTTGTTCGGATAGTATTCCCGGATGGCCAGAATTTCGATGTCGCTTCGAAACCCCTGTCGGTGGTCAATTCTGGATTTATCGCGTCCGTTGGGCTTAATCAAAATCCATTTATCGCGGCAGATGGTAACCTTGAGATTGGGTATAATCTGGCCGGCGCGACCAACCTGGAATTTTCGATATATAATATGGAAGGCGCCAGGATCTGGCAAAAACAGATAGCGGCGGCCGCTGGGGGGCATTATGGCGCGGACGCAATGATGTGGGATGGGCGTACTGATTCGGGCGAACGGGCTTTAAGCGGAGTGTACTATTTATTTGTGAAAGATATTAATTCGGGTCAGGAAACCAGAATCAAAATAGCGTTGATATGGTAAACAAGCTGGTTACATATTCGCTGTTGGCCGCGGTTTTACTGACCGCCATAGTATTTGCCGGTGAGCGCGATTATCGTTCGCCATTCGCGATCGGGATAGGAGCGCGCGAGCTTGGAAAAGGCGGCGCGGCGGTGGCTGGCGTGAGCAATGCCGGGGCAATCTATTGGAATCCGGCGCTTCTGGCGTTTGGCGACAGACCCGAGATTCAGCTTTTCCATACTAACCTGTTCATGGATACGCGTTATGAGTTTGCGGCGTTGTCGTACCCGACGATATCGAGCGGGGGTTTTGGTTTGGGAATCGGTGATTTATCCAGCGGTAAATTTAATAGATACGAAAATTACCTTCCCGCGGGCGAGTTTTCCAGTCGTCAAAATATCTTATTGGCGGGGTATGGGTTTTCGCCTTTGAGAAATCTGGCTTTTGGCGGATCGATTAAGGGAGTTCTTATCGATATCGACGATTATCGTGGTTCGGGATTCGGATTCGATCTGGGGATGATCTATGTAGCCCAGTTTATTAAAGGGTTATCGGTTGGAATAAAGGCGACCGATTTAACCGGCCCCAGAGTCAAATTAAATGAAATTCAACAAAGATATCCATCGGCCTTTCGCGGCGGAATCGCTTACGACAGGAAATTCACCAATGTCTCGATATCGCTAAATTTCGATGTGGAGAATACTGAAAAGAGCGGCAGCGACATTTACACCGGCGGCGAATTCGGAATCAGCGATATCATATTCGCGCGGGTAGGCTATTTAGGCGATAGGGCGACATTCGGCGGCGGACTGGCATATTCGGGGATCAGGTTCGATTATGCTTACCTCGGATTGGATAATCTTGGAACATCGCATAGAATTTCGTTAAATTACTCGTTCGGCGGTTCGGTGGCGCAGCGACGCGCGGCGCACGAAAACAAAATAGCGGCGGATAGAATCAAAGAATACGATAACAACGTCAAGGCTGAAGCGCAACAGAAACTCGAAAAGCAATTAGCTGAGGCCAGAGAACTCGAAAAGCAAACCGATCCCTATAAGACGCTGGCGGCCTATTATGGCGTACTCGGAATGGATGACCAAAACGCCGAGGCAACCCAGAAGATATCATCGCTGTTCGATCAAATCAAACTCGATATCAGCCGGCAGGCCAGCAATACGTATATCGCTGATTTAATCAGTCGCCAGTTAAGTTTAGGCGATAGCTATTTGGAAAAGAAGCAATACGATAAGGCGGCCCAACAATATGGATTTGTGTTGATACTTGACCCGCAAAATCAGTCCGCTTTAAGACGTAACGCATCGATTGATTCGACTCGTCAGGCTCAATTGGCTCGCGACAGAGCGACGGCAAGAGAAGCGATCCAGGCAGGTAATTATCGCAAAGCTCTTGAAACTCTGGATGATATTCTGGCGGTGGCGCCGGATGACCAACAGGCCCAGCAGGGCAAAAATCAAATTTATAGGATTCTGGAATCCAACAAGCACCTTGATAAGGCCTTAAGATTATACGATCAAGAGAATTATCAGGCGGCCTTGGTTCAGACTGATTCGGCTTTGGCGCTCAATCCCCAATCGGATGGAGCCCGGGGTCTGAAGCGCCGCTTAGCCCAATACACTGCCAAAGAAACAACTTTGGAGGATATCAAGAAGAACAACGAGCACTGGCAGATATATCTTCAGGGGATGGATAAATATCAATCCGGCGATTATGGGAAGGCCATCGAGCTCTGGCGATCGTTACAGCAACATTATCCGAACAATCCTAATTTGAAACGCAATATCGAGCAAGCAACTGACCGGGCCGGTAAGCGTTAAGTATAATCCTATTCTCGGCAGATAAGGTTCAATGAGTCTGGCGAAATTTATTGGGTGTATCGGTTTGCCATGAGCAATTAAGGAACCGGCAGGACCTAAAATGGCTTATTTAAGCTTTACAATATATTTCTAATAGCGTATAATTTAAAGATAAGTTGGGATTACAAAATGGCTTTGAGAAAACCGACAGAAATATTCATGAGCTTCGCGGCCGATGAGAAGATGCTGGAAGATATCCGGCGGTCTATCACCGAGGCGATAGCTGATGTCAATTTATCGGATAAAGAACGCAACAGCGTCCTTCTGGCCATTGAAGAAGGGTGTACCAACGTAATCCGCCACGCCTATCTTTACGGCCCCGGCACAATTCGGATAAAAATTAAAAAATCGCCCAGTCAGGTATCATTTTCGATTTATGATAAGGGACGTCGTTTTGATTTCAATCGCGCCAATACGCCCGATTTAGACCGCTATGTGAAAACCGGCCGCATAGGCGGCCTCGGTTTATATTTGATTCGTCGGTTGATGGATAGCGTCGATTATTTCTCGAAAAACGGTGAAAATGAGCTTCGGATGGTGAAGAATATCTCGTCGGCAAAGACCCAAATGATGCTTAAGCCGCCCGGGATTTCTATTCGCTTGAAATTCGCGCTATGGGCGTCTTTACTTGTCTTTTTGATTGTCAGCACGATTTTCGTTTATTATGACAGAAGAAATCGCAACTCGATAAGGGAACGATTTTTTTCGGAAGCTCGCAATTTCGCTCAAACCGCCGCGTTAAATATCGCCGATAAGATAATTGTCGGCAATGAGCTTGAGTTGGCCAGTCTGGTCAATTCATCAATCAGGGGCAACAGCAATATCAAGTATATGACCGTGATCGATACGGCGGGGATAATCTGGGCCGATGCTTTAAGGCCGGATAATATTCTTACCGCTTTTGCTTATCCGGATGGGATTAATTCGGATATTGTGGGGCAATTTCAAAAGGTGAAAGTCGAAAACAACTACTATTACAATCTGATCACGGAAATACCTGGTAATAATCGGGTATTGGGCCGCGTTAATCTTGGATTTAGCGAGGAGGGTTTAACGCAGCAGCTAAATCGGGCCCGCCGGAATATGGTTCTTTTCGCGCTGATGGGTTTGCTGATAGGATTAGGCGCAGTATATCTTCTTTCGTACTATTTCGTGAAACCAATACAAAAACTGACAGAGGGCGTTTTGAAAATCGGTCAGGGAAATCTGGAAGAAACCCTTCCGGACTATGTATCGTATTAATTTTCCGAAATCGAGCGGGCGTTCAACGAAATAACGCTCAAATTCAAATCGGCTAAGGTAAATATGGTAGAGCAGGAACGCCTTCAGAAAGAAATGCAGGTAGCCCAGGAAATCCAACACGCGCTATTGCCGGCGAGATTCCCACAAATCGAGGGATACGAATTGGCGGCGGTATACAGAGCGGCCAAGGATGTTGGCGGCGATTATTTCGATTTTGTCTGGATTGATGAGGATACGCTGGGGATTATCGTGGCGGACGTTTCGGGAAAGGGAGTTCCCGGTTCGCTGGTAATGACCATGATCCGTACTGCCATAAGGTTGGAAGCGCGGGGCAATCAATCTCCCAATGATATTCTGGCCCGGGTAAATGATTTTGTGGCGGAGGATGTCAAGAAAGGGATGTTTATAACAATCTTTTTTATTGTCCTCGATTCCAAACAGCGCCAGATTTCGTTCGCATCCGCCGGGCATAACCCAATGATTTTATATCGCCAGGATACGCAGAAATGCTATTTCCTCAATCCAAAAGGTATTCCGCTTGGGTTGACTTTACCGGATGATATTTCGTTCAGGGATTCTCTGGAAATAGATAAGCTGAAACTAAAAAAAGATGACCTTCTGGTAATATACACTGATGGTATAACTGAAGCGATGAACAACAGGTCGGAGCTTTATGGCAACGACCGTCTGATTGAGTTTATCAAATCGCATTCTCATCTTTCGCCCGATGAATTCGCCGCTGCCTTAGACCAGGATCTGGCAGCGTTTACCGGCAACGCGCCGCAAAATGACGATATCACACTGGTTGTTATCAAAGAAAAGATAATGGTTGATGAATTAATATTCGAGAAGCGCAAACGGCTGATTCAGATGGTGGAGGAGGAAAATATTCCAATCGAGGAAGCCTGCCAGCAGATGGGGGTATCGGTTGGAACGTTTTATAAATACCGTCGGCGTTGGAAAGAACAGGGCGATGCCGGGCTTTTAAATAAGAAACTCAGGGCGCAGGAGGATATCCGGCAGCTTTCATATACGGCGCGCAGAAAGATTCTTGAAGTGGTGCGTGAAAACCCGGAATTGGGGGCATCGAAAATACAAAAGATACTGGCTGACGCGGGAGAAGATTATTCCGTTCATAGTGTATATGACGAATTGGTCAATATGAGGTTAAATTCAAAAGCGAAAAGGTTGGCATATGTAGAAAGGGTCGGCGGGCTTAAACCGGAACAGAAGGAGATGCTCGAAAAGGAACTTCTCCGTGAAGAGCGCAAGGAAATTGATCGAGGTCAGTACGCCGAAAACCTGAAAAAGACGATGGAATCGCGGCAAGCCGAAAAGATGGTTCAGGAGACCGGCCGTATAGTGTCGCAATTAAGGCAGTTAGGTCCGGCTGTCGGCAAAGCGAATTTATATGGAGAAATCGCCCACGAACTTGAAAAACTTGAAGGGGGATCAGAGATAGCCAAACTTTTCCAATCGCTTATCAGTAGAGTAGAAAAGGATGTGGAGACTGCCGAGGAGATCGCAAAACCTCATCATGAGCAGGTGGCGGCCGGCAATACGCCTGAACCTAAATCCGCTGAAGTACAAGAGCAGTCGAATCAGGTCGTTGGACCGGCAGTTCAAGCGGATACGTTGAACCTAACGCCGATTGAAAAGCCCGAAGCCAAATCGGAACCCAGTCCGATTTCGAAACCGGTTGTGGTTGCGCCATCAAGCGGCGAGAAAATAGATATCGAAAAGAAAGCGCTGAAAAAAGAAACAAAATCGAGTCCGCTTGATAATTTTGATGAGTATGAGAAAAAGCTAACGGAAAGATTCAAAAAATAATGCATAAAATAGCGGTAATAACATCTAAAGGCGGAACCGGTAAAACCACGACATCGATAAATTTCGCCCATGCCGCCGCCATGATGGGGAAGCGAACTTTGATGGTCGATTGCGACGCGCAGGGGTCATTATCGCTGGCATTTGGGCTTAATGGAGTGCAGGGATTATCCGATTTATTGCTTACCGACAGGGTGGATATATATAATGTCAGACAGAATTTGTTTTTGGTGGGGTCCGGTAAGTCGGATATATATTTAGTGGAACGATATCTGGTGCAGCAGGCCGATATAGATTATCCACTTGCCAAAGCATTGGACAGGTTTACTGGGGTTGATATCGCAATTTTAGATTGCTCGCCATCGATAAATATTGTAAATTCAAACGTTTTAAATTATGTTGATTCGGTTTTGATCCCGGTTTCGATGGATTATTTCGCTATGGAGGGAGTAGCGCTAACCTTAAAGATTGTTGACGAAATTGTCAATGACAGCAAAAGGAGTATCCAGATATTGGGGATTTTGCCGACATTTTTCGATAGCAGGACTAAAATATCGAAAACTATCTTGGGAGAGATAAAAGGGAAGTATGGCGAGAAGGTGTTTGAGTCTATGATCAGGATTAATACCCAGATCAAAGAATCTCAATTATATCATAAGACAATTTTTGAATATGCGCCGTATTCGTATGGCGCTTACGATTATTATCGTTTTGCCAAGGAAGCCTTGCAAAAACTAAGCGGGTGAAAATATGAGTGATATAAAGATTTCGGTGGATACCGCAGAATTTCCACAGGTCGACGGCGAGATAACCATTGTCAGAGTTGACGGGGTAATCGACACGATGACCGCCCATGAACTTGAGAAAGTCGCCAATTCTTTGTTGGCGCAGAAACGGTATAAAATCGTGGTTGACCTGGGTGGAGTCGATTACATCTCATCCGCCGGTTGGGGTATTTTCATATCCAATATTCGAGAGATCCGTCTCAACAATGGCGATATCAAGCTTGCCCGGATGATCCCGAATGTTTATGAGATATTCGAGTTACTTGAATTCGACAGTATATTACGTGCGTTTGATAATATTGAAAAGGCCAAGGCCGATTTTGGCGGAACCGGCGCCGAAAAACCAGCGGTAGTAGCATCGATTAAAACCAGCATTGGCGAAAAGCCCCGAGCCAGCGAGAGCAAACCAACAATTACTATGGGGGATACCGGTCAATCTAAATCGGTAACGGAACAAAATCCGATTACCCCGCAGTCAACGGTTAAGGGGGCGGCGACAGGCAAAACGCTTATCGCCAAATCGGATATACCGAAGGCGGCCCGCAAAGTTGACGAGGCAATACTGGAGCTTATCGGAAAAGACCCATTTTTAAGTATCGGCGAAATCAAGCGCGAGATTGCCAAGGATTTTCCAGGTACCGGGATTATTAAGATCTGGTTGATGCTAAAAAAACTTGGCCTGGGTTCGAAAAAGAAGCGTTTTTATTTTGCCAGAACCCGCAATTTATCGAGCTAATAAGGATGTAACAAATAATCTACCGATATGTTTTTAGCAGGCTTGTTGACGTTTCTGCTTCTGATGTCGATGGCCTTAATGTTATCAGCCATGTTGAAGTTTACTCGTAATAATCGGCTTAAAAACCGGCAAGACATTCTGGAATCATACCAGGCTCGTCCGGTAATTGCCGCCAGTCAGAAAATTAATGAACTTAATAAACGTTTTATTAGTTCATTAGGCCGGTATTCCCGGAAAAGTTTGCTTCTGGAAATCGCCACTGAATTTAAAAACGAGTTCAAGCTTGGCAGGTACGCTATTTTCGAATTAGACAAAGATAAATTTATCCCGATAATGAGTTTTGGTTTAAATATTAAAAGTATCAAATCGTTTAAGGCGAATTTGCCGTTATCGGAACATTGTAAAAGGACCCCGGTAAATCGAATCAAAGGCAAACTGGACGAATTCAATATTGCCAATCAAAACGAAGCAGGCGGATTGGCTAAATTGGCCAATTATCCAGAAGATATTAATTCGCTCTTTATTTATATTTTCAAAGATGATGCTTTCACTCTTCTATTTTTGGGTGAAGACCCGAATCAAGAGTTGGCCCGATTCTGTTTGCTGGATGAGTTCAATAAATATGTTTGGCCAGAACTATATGAGCTTTATAAGCACTGCCAGAGTCTATATAAAATTCAAACGAAGATCCGCGAAAATGAGTACCGCGAGGGCCGGATTAAAAAAACGGTTGCCGAAATCAAAAGTTGCGAACATATCGACGCCCTTAACCCGCAATCGATGCTTAATATCGCTAATAAATTGCTGTCTTCCTCGAACGAGAATAGGCTATTGGAAGTTTTCGCGGAGTATTTGATTTCAACATTAGCTATTTCGAAAATCGCGGTGTTTACTCCTAATCGGAACAATACTTTTAAGATAGCCCATACCGGAAAACGCATTGATCCAGCTTTAAGGGGCAAGGAACTTTTAGCCGACTCCCAAATATATAAATTGATCATGGATAGGAAAACGGACGCCGTCGTTACGCTTCCCGGTGGTGATATCTTGCCGGATAACCAAACGGATATTTTTGTCCGCGAGCAAAAATATTCGCTTATGAGCCGAATTTCTTCGAATGATAAAATAGCCGCGGTTGCCTTGATAGGAGAACGCGCCGATGGTAAGGCCTACACGGAAACAGATTTGGTATTCCTGGCCGGTATAACCAATATCGCCAGCTTAGCTATGGAAAATATCGCCCGTTACTGCCTTGTGGAAAAGCTGTCTTTTACCGATAGCATGACGGAACTTTATAACTATCGCTATTTTTATAAAAGGCTTAGCGAGGAAATTTATCGCGCCAAAAGGTATAATCGTGAGCTGGCGCTGGTCATTTTTGATATTGACAACTTCAAATCGATCAATGATTCGTATGGTCATCAAGCAGGTGATGATGTACTTAAAAAGCTTGCCCAATTAGTGTTGTCAAGCGCGCGGGCAATTGACGTGGTAAGTCGTTATGGGGGGGAAGAGTTTTGCGTGATAATGCCTGATACAAACCATGATAGTTGCGGGATATTCATAGAGCGCTTAAGAAAAATGATCGCCGAACATGAGTTCTTGAATGGCCAAATCGGTAATCCTTCTTTTATCACAGTGTCCTGCGGGGCGGCAATCTACCCGAGAGACGGGCAAACTATCGATAGACTTATCTACTGCGCCGACATGGCCTTGTTGGAGGCTAAAAGCGGCGGTCGCAACCGGTCTCTTATGTGGAACGCGGCGATCCAGGAAAGGGATTTAACAAATAAAAACATTACCGCGAATGAAGATATACCGGAGAATAAAGATGAAGTTTAAAATTATCGCTTTTTTGATTCTATGTCTGCCGATTATCGGTTATGGTCAAGACCAGAAGACTTACCGTATCGGTATTGACGATAGATTACAGATTAATTTCTGGCAGGAAACCGCTACCGATTTAAACTCGACCGTCAGGGTCAGGGAGGACGGCAAAATCACGTTGCCCGTTATTGGAGATATTACGGCGGTCGGCCTGACAACAAACGAGCTCGCAAAGGAAATCGTCAGACAAATGGCTTTCTACAACCCGGGGATTTCTCAAGCGACGGTGGTAGTACTGGAATATAATAGCCAGGCAGTAGTACTAACCGGGGCAGTTAATCAACCGGGTAAACATAGTTTTGAGCATATTCCAAATCTTCTTGACGTTATCCGGGAAGCCGGGGGCGCCGCCGATTCGGCCGATTTGTCAAAGGTAACTATCGTACGGCAAGAAAATGGCAAAGCCAGAGTTATCAATGTCGACCTTCTCAAATCTATCAGGAACGGCGATATATCAAGTTTGCCTCAAATTCAGGCTAAAGACATGATCCATGTGCCGCGCTCGGCCTACGGCACAAGTCAGCAAATAGCGAGCGGACCGTCATTCAAGGGAAAGAATGTCTATTTTATTTACGGGGCGGTTGGCCAGCCCGGAGTGAAAGATTTAGGGGATGATATCGATATTGTGGACGCGATAGCATCGGCGGGCGGGACCCTTGAATCAGCCGATCTGAAAAATGTTCGATTGGTTATGAAAGATGTTCAGTATTCATCGGTGCTGGATTTTAATCTTGATAAATATACAAAATCGGGCCATCCGGCGCGTTATACTCTTAGACCGGAAGACACGATTATCGTGCCATTTCGGCCAAGCGGTAATGGCTGGCTTTCCCGGTTTTCCGAGTTAGTGCTGCCGGCCGTAATAACAACGATAACGACTACAATTATTGTACGAGAACTTAATAATGATGAGTGAGACCAAGCAACAACAACTTCACCTAAGGCATTACTGGCAGGTTATTGTCAGGCGGAAGTGGTACGTGATTATTCCTATGGCGATGGTGCCTCTGGTGGCAATCCTGGCGACTTTTTTCCTAACGCCGACCTATCAATCTACGACTTCGATTCTGATAAGCGAATCGACAATTTTGCCGCCCACTGTTGAGCGCAATTTACAGACGCAAACCCAACAGCCGTGGGTAGAAATAGGCAGTGTTCAGACGGCTTATTCAAATCAAGTAAAATCGACCAAATATTTAAAAAGCTTAATCGCCAAGCTTGATATTCGCGTGCCGGAAAGTTTAAAAAAGACCGTGGCGGAAAGAGCGCGCACCATGCCGGATGTGGACCAGGCCGAATTGAGCGAAAATTTGCTGGTGGAGTCGCTGCGAAAGATGATCGATGTTCGGATGAATGGAACCAGTATTATCATTATGTCAGTGGCTTCAAACTCGCCGATACTGGCGCAGAAAATGACGCAGGCGCTGGCCGAAATATTCCTGGAGGAAAATCTGGCGCACGAATTGGCGGGATTGCAGGGAAGTCTATCTTTCACCGAAGAGCAAATCGCTTTGTATCGTGATAAATTATATTCTGCCGAAGACAAACTGCGCTCATATCGGCAAGCGATGATTGAAATTAATGTGACGGAAGATTCCACATCGCTTAACTCAAATTTGAATTCAATTTTATCGGCAATACAGGGGTTGGAAGCCGATCTGAGCTCATCTGAACAGGAACGCAACGATATCAGAGCGATTTTAATCGGCAACAAGATTGACCCGGCAACGCTTCAACTTCCAACATCGGTGGCCGCGTTAAAATCAGATGTGATGAGCAGTATCCCAAAATTGGCGGAATTGTTGGGCAGGAATAATTGGCGGGACGCCAAGGTGGTTGCCCTAAACCAAGAGGCCAAAGCTCTTCTTATCAGAATTGAGGAAGAGACACGCAATCATGTAAAAAGCGTTTATCCTACCTATTCTGGTTCGATTCAGGGATATATTTCGCGTTACCTCGTATTGGGAGTTAATATCGATTTTTTAAGCAGCAAGAAAACGGCTCTTGAAAGAAGCGTTGGGCATATTAAATCGAGATTGTCTCGAGATCCGGATGTCGAGGTTACTTTGCAGCGGCTACAGTCGGAAGTAACGCGATATCGTGATTTGTACAACCTTTTTATGCAGCATTCGCAATATGCCGCTATCGATCAGAGCGCGAAGAAATTGGAAGCGCAATCAAAGTATATGATAGTCCAGCCCGCTTCGTTGCCCTTATCGCCGATTAGCCCCGATCGCAAGAAAATGGCGATGCTTGGCCTGGTTTTGGGAATAGCGCTTGGCGCGGCGGTAATTGTAATAATGGAAATGATGGATGACTCATATAAAACCGTGGAGCAGGTGCAGGAATCGTTAAAACTTCAAGTGTTAGCGACTATTCCAAGAATCAGTACTCCTTACGCGATGAAGAGGAAAGACCGGGGATTTATATACACGGGGGTGGCTATATGCGTTTTATTGGCTGCGGCAATTTTGATCATGAGGATTAGAAATGGCTGATACTAAGGATAAATTAACTCTCAATAGTAAACTTCGGGGAATGGGTAAAGAATTTTTTCTGCAGACTTCCGCCGACCCTCAAAACGGAAAGGGAAGCTGTGTCTTGTTTGAATCGGGAAATCCGGTTGATATTATCGAATTTAGATTGACCGATAACGGCCGTCCGCCATCGGCGATTGTCGAAGAATATCATAAAAGTCGATTAGATAGATTTAATCGCCTTAGTGAATTATATGGCGAATTGACCGAAGAAACCGATCCGGCGATTTTGGAGAAGCTAGCCCTGTCATTGATCGACCAGCGGTTATTCCAGGAAGCAATCGGAGTCCTTGAAAGAGCCATAAAAGGCGCAAGCCAGAATTCAAGTCTCCATAACTATCTGGGATTGGTTTATCTCGAGCTTCAAGATTATGAAAAAGCCCGCGAGTGTTTCATGCAGGCGATTCAATTAAGTCCGGGTTATCCCGATTATCACAATAATCTTGGATTGGCCTTGTTGAATCTGGGAAAATGCTACCAATCGTATAAGAGTTTCGAGAAAGCCATTGAATTGAATGTATATTTCGCGGAAGCTTATTATAACCAGGCGTTATCGCTGGTGCTAAACGGTATCAGACGCGAAGATTACAATATGGCCCAAAATCTTGAGGATAATACAACCGGCATCTTGGCAAAAGCGGTAGGATTTAATCCGCAGTTTAAAAATGAATATCTGCAAAAAGGCCTTGACGCCTTGAGTAATCGCGATTTACCGAGCGCGTTCAAAATGTTCAAGCAGGGATATGATGAAGCGATCGCGGTGAGATTTCCCAAGAAATCATATTCGTTCCATTTGGAATATTTATTCCGGAATAGTATGCTTCGGGAAGAAGCGGTTGTCAGGCATATCAAGAAACTACAGAAATTAATAGAAATTCACCCGAATTACCCCGATCTATACAATGAGTTAGGGATGGCTTATACCGTACTCACGCAATTTCATAGCGATCGGGCAATTGAAGCGTGAATCTATAGTCAACTTTTACGATAGAGAATCGCCGGAGGCAACAGAATTTCGCCGGCTCTATTCAAATATACGAGGGCTTAATGGAAATTTGAAAACCGTGATGATAACCTCATCAATGGTCGAGGAAGGCAAATCGCTGATTTCATCGTTTTTGGCGCTGACTATTGCCGAAAATACTCGCCAGAAAGTCTTACTTCTCGATACAGATCTCCGGCGGCCGATGATTAACGTGCTTTTTAAGTTGCCATTAGAAAATGGCTTGTCAGATCTTCTTGAGAGCAAAGCCAAGATACCGGATTTGGTAAAAACCACGCCAGTGCCCGAATTAAAGGTTATCACGGCAGGCAAGGTGATTGGAAGTCCTACGGCAATCCTGAACCCGTCGAAACTTCACGAAGTATTCGATGAACTGAAATTTTATTTCGATTATATTGTAGTGGATGCGCCCCCTGTGATTCCGGTTTCGGATCCTTTGATAATCGCGAATGATACAGATGGGGTATTGATGGTGGTGCGGGCTGGTTCGACGCCTAAAGAAGTCGTAAAGCGCGCCGTTAATCTTCTTCAAAACTCAAAAATAAGAGTTTTAGGAACGGTTTTAAATAATATTGAGGAGGTACTCCCATATTATTACAGTTCAAAGTATTACTCCTATAAATATTATCATAGAGATCAGGATAAACCACGAACCTGATGCAAATATTATGCAATTGCCTGCATAAGAACCTATAATTAATATCAATACCTTTTATAGTATCTATTATTTGTGAATAATTTCACAAATACAATCAAGTTGTCTTTTGCAAGTCATTGTTATGTAAGGTCTTGATGTTGGGGTTAACTGCGTCGGCATGATATTGAGACGGTACTTTTCTGATATATATTAATCAGATTGTTGGCAAGCTATTTGCTTTAATCTATGGCGTAAGGAGCGGAACAAACTTAAACCAAAGTAGAGACCAATTAGATGAGATACCAAAGTCCAATAGCCAATCCATTCAATCAATACTGGGAAGAACAAGTTGTATTAGGCAACAATTCACGTTTGTTAAAAAACGTGCAGGCTACAGCCAGTTATTTCTTTGGCGAACATATTTTGGCGAACATGGTGCTTTTCCTTAATTTGCTGGTCGAGGCTCTTAATCCCCAGCCGATAGTTCAATTATTCTCAATTGTTTATCACGAATACGGACTTAAGTGGTCTGTTAAAAGAACTATCGACATAATCGGTTCAATATTTGGATTAATTATCGCCACGCCATTTTTCTTGGTTATGCCGATTTTGATTAAGCTCGATTCGCCTGGCCCCGTGTTTTATTGTCAGGAAAGAATCGGACAGAACCGCCGCCGCAGAGACCGTCGCGCGCAGACCAACGTAATGGCATCTGAAAGAAGGGCCGGCGACCGTCGCCAGACGCATTCATACGGCCGTCCGTTTAGGATCATTAAATTCCGCACCATGAGACAGGATGCCGAACAGAAGTCCGGACCAGTCTGGGCCACCAAGCGCGATCCCCGAATCACCAGATTAGGCGCAATCATGAGAGCTACCAGAATCGACGAAATTCCTCAGCTAATTAACGTATTAAAAGGCGATATGAGCTTGGTCGGACCGAGACCGGAACGCGCGTTCTTTATAGATAAGCTTCGGGTGATGATCGACGGTTACGAAAGAAGATTGCTGGTTAAGCCGGGATTGACCGGTTTGGCTCAGGTTGAGCACAAATATGATGAATCCGATGAAGACGTTAAAACCAAGGTTAAATATGATATCAGCTACATTTACAATTTCCGGATATTAAACGATATCAAGATTATGATCAAAACCGTGTATGTGGTTTTGGCGGCCAAGGGAATGTAATCTTGATTACGCTCGGAATCGGATAAAGCTTCAAGGCCTTCGGGCCTTTTTTTATGCCCGGTTTTTATCTGGTATAGTTTATTCGGTTTGTTTGACAATAATCCATATAGCAGATATAATTGCTTGAAAAATACAGACTGGAGTGAGTTTACCGGTATGTCCGATAAACGGGGAACAACGCTAATAATCGCATGTCTGACGGCAATTGCCGCGGCGAAAATCGTTTTTTCGTTTGTTCCGGAGGGGCGATTTTGGGGATTAAACCAGTTGGCATATTTTCCGTATCCGATAACCATCTTTTTTGTAGGGTTATTTTTAGCAGTTACTTTAATGTGCCTAAATAAAAAGGCAGTCAATAAAATTGCCGACCTTTACAGTAGTATCAAAACGGGCTTGCGGCGGATACCCATTTTTCCGAGAACCGCGCTTTTCATGGGATTTCTTTTTGTAATATTTTATCTTTTTCGCGATTCCACAAACCTGCTCGGCGACGGGTTGCTTCGTATAGGCGAACTTCAAAATAAACGTTTGGAAAATTTCTTAAACCAGCATTCCGCCGAGCCGCTCGACTACCTGATTCATTATTTCATAAATACCGTTTTTGTGGCGCCATTTAAAATAAAACCGATTGTAAGTTATCAATTATTAAGCGCGATAGCGGGGATTATCTATATTTACTCGGCCTATTTTCTATCAAACAAAATATATGCTGGCGACGAAGGGGGATTCGTTTTTTGGTACATCGTGAGTTGGGGTGGCATGATGCTATTTTTTGGGTATGTCGAAAGCTATGCGCTGGCCGCGTCGGTATCGATGATTTTTTTGGGATATAGTTATACCATGATTTCTGGACGAGGGAATGAACTGGTACTGGCTTTACTATATTTACTGGCGTTTTTTATGCATAATGCGACTATCGTTTATCTCCCCGCGATAGTTTATCTAATAGTTATCAAATCTGATAAATTAGGCGTCAGAAGACTTTTAACTCCCGGGATAATGGTATTGGCGGTTATCGCCTGGATATCGATAGGCATTGTTCACAGGCAGTCGGCTGGATTACTATTGACTGGAAATTTATCCGAACCGGGCTACACGATTTTTAGTTCGGCTCATCTTGGAGACATTATCAATGAATTGTTCCTGATAAGCCCGACGTTCTTATCTTTAATCTGGTTACTGAATTGGCGGGGAAAAGGAAATTTTAGGCTGGTCAGGAATTATTTTGGTTTGGCGATAATCGGTGGATTGATGTTTCTA
>CAZTNJ010000029.1:0-24750 GCA_964614835.1 uncultured Ignavibacteria bacterium
AATATGATTGGAATTGCATCGAATTTACAAGCGTAACCGGTGTATCGACCGCCGAAGTGTGAATCGTGTATTGAATCGGCATCTGGAAAATCGGCGCATTTTGCTGAACTTGCAGAACATTCAGATGAACAATATAATCGCTTCCCGATTGCGAATAGTCCCAGGCATATTGGTACTCCGGATACCCTTGTTCGTAAATCCATTCATGGAAAAACTGTTGTAAGCTCAATCCGGAGACATCTTCCATAACCGCCCGGAAATCCTCGGTGCTGGCGTTGCCATATTTATATAGTTGACCATATTGACGTAAACCGTTAAAAAACGCCTCGTCTCCCATCATACCCCTCAACATATGCAACACCAGCGCTCCCTTAAAATATTCGGCGGCGTTAAAAATCGCGACCGGATCAAACAACGGGAACCGCCCGTAATATTCATCATAGATAAAGTAATAATCCTGATACCACTGAATTCGCGGCGCGTAGGTGTTCTGGCCATAAAAATACTCGGTAAATAATGCCTCGGAATAAGTGGCGAATCCTTCATTTAGCCAGATATGGCGAAAATCCGACATCGTCACCATATCGCCCCACCACTGATGCGCCAGTTCGTGAGCTATCCCGAATTCGTTTGCCCGCGTTCCGTTTATCCACGAACGGTTAATTGTCGTCATCGTCTGATGTTCCATCCCGCCATACGCGAATGGAGTTACTGCCACCATCCCGTATTTTTCGAATGGATAAGGACCAAAATAATAATTGAACGCGTCCATCATATGCGGCACGTTGGCAAAATCGTATGCGGCATTGGTGGAATCTTCCCGATAGACAAAATACTTGCACGGAATCGAATCTCCCGCCCCGTCCGGTATGCGGACTTGCCAGTAAGCGCAGGTATCAAGCAGGGCGACACAAAATAAATATGTCGACATCGGAATATCGGTTTCCCAGTTGTAAATAGTGTAAATCTCCGAATAATAGACGCCCCAGAACGATCCGTTTGATGCCATCCTGCTTTGAAGGCTTAATTCATCGGGATCTTCCACAATGAATTCGATGTTGCCGGTAGCTTTATCCCAGGGCTTATCGTAACAGGGAAACCACCAGCGAGCATCGTATGGTTCTGCCATAGAATAGAAATTCCGCGGATAAAAATACATTCCGCGTTGCTGGGCAGTATCGTGATATCTGATTCTTACTTCAAAGGTATCGTTCACCGGAACTGGCCCCTCCAGTTCTATTATTATCGAAGAATCCGTTCTCACATATAGCAGGCTTTCTCCTCCCCCGCTGGTAACCGCGTCGGCAATCAGATGTTTCATGTCCAGTTCTATTTGAGTAAGATTATTTTCTTTGGCAATCGCCCTCATCTTCACAACCGCGTCAAAAGCGCTGCCGCCAAACAAATAATGAATGGAAATATCATAATGAAGGGCATCGAATGAATGGCTCGAATCGAACGCAACCTTTGCCACGGGTATTTCCGGTTTTTCTTTTTGAATTACCAGATCCCACGGCAATATAGGCCTTTCATCGCCATCCCAGCGAAATCCATAAGCTGGTATGGCTACCGCGATCACCATTATTAAAATCGCGCCTTTAACAACAAAGTTCATTGCTCACCCCTTCGCCAAATTCTATTTAATTAGCGTCATCGATTTTACTTTGGCTTTTTCCCCAACCTGTAACCTGTAGTAATATATGCCCGATGCGGCTTCAAGACCGTTCCTTGTATGTCCATCCCAGTTTATCTGATAAGTTCCCGGCTTTAGCCAACTATCGATTAAATCCGCGACTTTCCGCCCCAGAATATCATAAATATCGATTGTCACCTTTTGTTCTGATACCACATCGAATTTAATGGTCGTTTTCATATTAAAAGGATTTGGATAGTTCTGGTACAATTCCATTTCCGACGGCAGCGCCTGCGAGTAACCGATATCGGTCGATTGCGTCAAACCCAGCATCACATTATCAATCATCACCCCAAATTGCGTTAAGGCCGAATCCGAAATAAACTGAAAGCCAAAGTAAACCTGGTCATTTCCAGGGCCGGCGAAACCAGACATTTCATAGGCTTTGGCAGTCCATTGGCTGGCGCCGCCAAATGCCCCTATTTTCGTCCAGGGGCCGCTTGAATTGTTCGAAACAACGGCATAACAACTATCCCCCGACACCAAAATATGCTTGGTTTTGAAACTCAACCAGACATGATCGTATGGAGTCAGGTTATACGATTTATCGCGGTAAACCAGCGTATTCATGTTGTTGGAATAAGTATCGCCGCTATTGCCTCGCAAGCATTGATTTGACTGATATCCTTGACGGTCGAACCAGGTCCAACCCGCGCCGTTAACCTGCCATTTGTCTATATCGGTATCGAAGTTGTCGATCAACTCCCTATCCGCCATCGCCAACTCAAGCGAACCGGTAATCGGATAACGGCCAATATTGCGATTAAAAGCCAGATCTCTTCCGGTAAACCAGTAATGAATCGTATCGCCGGTATTGAGTTGTTGTCCCAATGCCAGAGAATCGAGCACAAATGAATTAGACCCCAAACTGCTCATCGGTAAAGACATAGCGGCGCCATAGTTTATCTGATAATGAAATTCTATACTCGTCGAATCTATCCCGTGAACATCGCTGGCGCCGATAACAAATGGCCCGTACGGACCAAACAGGTCGATAGTGTTGACCGGAACCCGGGTAACCGTCAATATCGGAGCGATAGTATCGAACCCAACGTAAAAATGATTCAATGAATTCGGCGCCCCGGGTGGATTTGTGCCGCGAAGCCCAAAATTATCAATCGCTTCTATATAATATCTGATATTTGTGCCAAACGGCTGATTGGGAATCTCGCCCGACCAGAGATTACCGCCTAAATTGTACATCTCCACCGCTTGAAAATCGCCGCCCGTAGAATATCGTAAGGTGACCGAACCATTCGACATCGAATTTAGACTCTGCACAGTGGCGCTGGCCGTAAACGCGCTCAACGAATCTTCCGAATCGATAATCGGAATATGCGAAACCGTCACTTGAATACCCGGCCCTATCCCATGTAAATTCCCGAAACAATAGTAAATTTGATTGGCGTGAGGCGTCCCATTTTGAAGATTGCCATCGTCATCATCTGTGGCCAGCATATCATAGAAAAATGCTATAAAGTCCGTTCCATATGCGTATTTGGAATATTGCCAGAGTGTATCGACATAGCGCGGTCTATCGGCAAGCGCCAACCGCAAATCCCATAATGCCCCCGACATGATTAAACCGTCGTGATGCGACTCTCCGATCCAGTCATCGGGATAGCGATTCGTATTGCGCACGTTGCGTAAATAGCTACCTGGTCCGGTGAATCCTCGTCCAACCAGCGATTGATTGGTGATCGTACAGCCCAGATAATCCGAAAATCCCTCATCCATGGCGCCATTTGGCCCGCCTGAACCACCGGCTTGATATTGCAAATCGGTCAGACCGTGCCCCCATTCATGATAAACTACATCCGCGATTTGGGCAATATTAGGGCAGTTGCCTCCCGCCCGGTAAAAACTAATCGAACGGTCCCACGATTGATAGTAAGCGTTGCATGAGCCAACTACGTTTATATTTATCTGCATCTGGAAATCCATCACGGTTAATGCCGGATCGATAATCTTTATAAAATCATGCACCATCTGGCCATGATAAAACGGGTCGCGTTCGACAATCGATGAATTATCATCGCTCCAGGTCAGCGATAAGCTGTCCCCCGGCATCGCCAGCTCGCTTATCAAACCCACTCCTCCAGCCACATTTACAACCCGAAAATAAGCGCCGCGCGGATACAGGTCGATATTCAATGGCCCCGGCATCGATGTATTTATCTGAAAGATTCCCTGGCTATTCGATGTCGCCGCATTGGAATTCTCTAAATAGACATAACTGTTGGGAAGAGGCATTGTCGTATAAGTATCATAGGGAGTCGCCAGTTGAATTTCGGTGGTAATATCCCCGACTATCCTTTCATAACGATTGGTATTCTCCCGCCATAAAAGTTGTCCTGTATGGGCATCGACAAATGCCCGCCAATTTACCGTCGATTCCTCGATTTTCATTTCGTAGACATAGCAAAGATGATATTCCACCTGGTCGGCAAAAATAAGCGGCAATATCGCCAGCTGATTGAACCTTGCCTCATCGGTGGAATTACTAAAATCGATTCCGGTTTTGGCGATTTCGAGCGCCCGCTCGGCATCTATAGTGGGATTGATATCAAGTTTAATATCTGAGAAAACCTCTCCGCCGGCCATAAACGCCTTGCCCGATTTAGTGGTTTTGATATTTAAATGCGCCCCCCAGATATCTACCCCTTGATAAGTTTGTTGAAGATTAATATAATAGAACTTGTCCAGAATAAGATTATTTGCGGTAACTTTGAAATTGCCGATATCGTTTTTCAAAACAGCCGAATAGTTCGCGATAAAATCACCGGCAAACGCGGCGGCATCCGATGGTTTCGCTGATGATTGATACTGCATTGTCATAAGCTTTGGAGTCCCGATTATCGAATACTGTACTGTGACCGCCGACATCGATCCTTCGATTGGCGGATTGTTTTGGCTTAGTGGAATCGACTGCAATCCCGGCCTTTCAACTGTTCCGGCAATCCTATCTGTCTGGTCGAAAGCCCGCGCCGCTACCGTCGTTAAAAGCAGAATCATTGCTATTTTGACAAACTTCATTTTCACCTCTTATTTAAATTTCAACTCACCTGTCTGATTATAATACAATTACACCAATTTTCAAAGACAAACTCCAGCGCCTTTCTGTTGTCTGGGCAACCATTTTAGTGTTCATCCATCACTTCAACAATCCAATTAACTGTTTGTGTTCCTGTAAAATGGAACCTCTTTAAAAGCCTAATAATTAACACCTAATAGCCCTAAATATTAAAACTCTGGTTAAAATTAAAAGATTTAACTCCAAAAAATATCGGAAATTCGCTTGACAACATGGGCATCCCTTAATATTATAATTCTATAATAGGGAGGCTTTATGCGCCAGGTTACGGTTGTTTTGATATTTATATCGTGTATATCTGTATGCATTGCCCAACCCGACAATTGGGGCCCGGCTTCCCCAATCTCTAATTACTGGCAAGATACTTGCGGCAATGTTATCGG
This sequence comes from uncultured Ignavibacteria bacterium, assembly GCA_964614835.1. Taxonomy (GTDB): domain Bacteria; phylum Zixibacteria; class MSB-5A5; order UBA10806; family 4484-95; genus JAAYTW01. Next base: position 5,171 of record CAZTNJ010000029.1, read on the forward strand.
CTTCTGGGCTCCAGCAATCTTTCCTAATGATTCTCTAATAATGTTTACTCATTCTTGCATCGGACAAGATCGGTTGGCTTGCTCAGAATTCATCGATGGTACTTGGCTAAATCCTATTGATATTAGTGTGCCTGGTTGTGATCCTTTTGTATTCTGTTCTCAGGACACTACCATCTATTTCAGTTCCTACGATTATGGCGGCTATGGTTACTATGATATTTTCGCCGCGCGGTTTCGAAATTTTGCGGTCGACAGTATCTGGAATCTGGGACCTGAAATAAACACCTCCGCCGATGAAAGCTCGCCATCGTTAACCAGCGATGGTCAAAAAATCTTCTTCCTACGAAGTTACACTATTATGTACTCCGAAAAAGTGAACGGCCAATTCGGTCAACCTGTACCGCTTCCTGAATGCATAAATGATACCTCGGCCTATCAAGAATGGTCTCCCCGGATAAGCGCCGATGGCTTAAAACTATATTTCACTCGTTCTTACGGTATGATCGCTCCCGCTTATATGTTCGTTAGCTACTTTATTAATAACAATTGGCAAGAACCAATTTCACTCAATAACAATATCAATTTCCGCTATAACGAACCTGATCCAGGCGAACCTTATTCATATGCTTCTGATCCGGTTTTTTCCCGCGATGGCGCCAAAATGTATTTTACATATAATGGATGCGTACATGGCGAGCGTCGCGCCATACTTATGTCCTCCCAACTAACCGATTCTTCCCCATCCATCGATAACATCATCCCCTCCGACTTCTCCCTCTCCGCCTATCCCAACCCCTTCAATTCGCAGACTTTAATTGAGCTTGATGGCAACCCGAAAGCTTTTTCTAACCTATTAATTTATAACCTATCCGGCCAACTTGTTAGGACCTTACCAGCACGCTCCAAAGTCATCTGGGAAGGCCGCGACAACCGGGGTAAATCCCATGTTTCCGGCATCTATTTCGTAAAAGTAACTGGCGCAAATAGATACCAGACTCTAAGGCTCACTTTACTCCGTTAAGTTTTTTGCTCGATTTTCAAATATTATTATAACTCGGATATAGTCTCCTAACTTAAAGCAATATAGAATATTGTCGATAATATTATCAGCATAGAAATTTTAATAGGCTAACAAAAACTGGGAGCCGATATGATAATATGTCCAAATTGTGGTGCCGAAAACCTTTTTGACGGCGCCACCCAATGTAAAAAATGCCTGTCGCAATTGCCAGCCACAGCGTCAGGACAGACCGATCAGGGTGATAAACCGGTTTTCGCGGCAACCGCCAATAACAGCAATCCCAACGTGGATACCCAATCGCAACCAGCGGCAAAAGGCCCTGATTTTGAAATTCAGGAAGTTCAATTCGATTCCGGCCCATCCGATATCACCCTCGGGCAACCCGAAGAACATGGGCTTACTCCCCGAACTCAACCGGACGAACCGGCCGCGCCCGAAACAATCGAAAAAGAAATGACTCTCTATCGCGATGATGAAGTACAGGTGCGTATGGAACAGACGGATCAAGGTCCAGCTATCACCTTGACCAATCGCGCCGATTTCCGCGAAACGGACTCCGAAAACATCCAGCAATCCGAAACAATAATCCCCGCCCTTAATGAAAAAGATTTATTGCCTATAAACTCGGAAGAACAGCATACCGTGACTAAAAAAATCATGCTTCACCCTAATTTGGACAAAACCTACGCCACGGCAAAATCCTCTACCGCATCTGCCGAATCGCCCGTCGCGATAAAACCGAAAACCGATTCCGGCCATCCCGATATCATTCCCGAAATCAAACCCGATAAACACACCTCGGAACTTATCGATAAAATCAGCGGCGAACAATTCCGTCCCAAATCGGTTGTCTTTTTTAAAAACAATTCTATCAAGCTTAGCGGCGTTCGCCTTACCAAAGGCGAATTTATCAATATTAATGGTAAAGAATTTGAACTTAGAGAACAGACCGCCGCCAAATGGCCGCTTTATGCCGGTATCGTTGCCGGTGCCTTATTCCTGGCTATGTTGGTGGTTTATATCATGGGCGGTCTATCGACTTCAACCGGCCAGGTTGTTGGCGTAATCAAGGATCCCCGCTCCGGCCAGCTTCTTACCGGCCTGACCGTCACAATCAAGGAACTGAATAAAAGCACCCAAATCAGTCCAGCCGGATTTTTTATCTTCGATAACATACCCGAAGGCATTTATACTATCGAGGCCCAACCTCCAGGATATCCGCCAATTTCGGATAGACTAACGGTAATCAAAAATCTGACCAGCACCGCCAGCTTCTCACTCGATTTGCCTGCAATAATCCCTCCGAAAGAGAATGTCGAAACCCAGGCTATCCCCGAATCGGATAATCAGATTGATACAAAGACTGGCGTAGTTAAAATCGCCGTCTCGCCTCGGGATGCCCGCATTTTTATGGATGGCAAATATATTGGGCAAGGCAATCAGAATTTCAAAGCTCCCACGGGAAGCCATCGCCTGGTAATTAAGGCTAACGGCTATGATGATAGAATTGAAGATATCGAGCTTGGCGAAAACTCAACCAAAAATATGAATTTCACATTGAATAAAAAGCCGATCGATCCGACACAAGTCAAGAAAACATCATTACAACTGGCGCAGGATTTGGAATCATCCGGAAAATTTAATGAAGCGTTACAAAAATACAATGAAGTGTTGAAAAAAGAGCCCAACAACGTCGATTGCTTATTCGGTCAGGCGCGCTGTTATCAGGCTAAAGGAGATAATGGCCAAGCGCTTTCCAGCTATCTGCAGGCCGCGCGAGCCGCCGGCGATAAGGGTGATATTCCAACCCAGCTTGAAGCTTTATCGGGCGTTCTTGAAATCAATCCCAATTACCTGACCGCCCTGTACAGCCGCGGTTCAATATTCTTGAACCAGGGGAATTATCAACAGGCCGCCCAGGATTTCAGCAAAGTCATAGAAATCGACTCGCGCCATCTCAACGCCCATTACAAGCTGGCCGATGCTTTTTTCAAATCGAAAGACTACGATGCCGCCCTTCAAACCTACGAAAAGACATCCAAACTGAACTTCACCGACCCAAAGCCGATCGCCTATATGGCCCAGACTTATCTGGCGATGGGTGATTTGAAAAACGTCAAGAAGTATTATGAAAAATTCGAGAAAAGCGCCGATGCCGCTACCCGCAGCCGTTTTAATTCCGATCCCGAATGGCAAAGGGTGAAAGCCGCGATAGGCAAATAAATCATTCTATTCCGATAAATATTCGGCGGAAACCTACAAGATGGGTTTCCGCTTTTTATTTCCATTTTATTCTTCTCAAATGACAGAGATTGGTGTAAATTGCCGCGATGCGTGAACAGTCTGATTCTCAACAAACAGCCAACATTAAAACGATTGGAGTATCTCGGTTACAACAAATACTCCTGATTGTCTTTCTTATAGTATATCCATCGATTCAATGGCTATTGAATTACGTCAACCCACCTGATATAAGCCAAATTCAGTCCCGCATTTTAGAGTTATATTTACCATCGCTGCTGCTTCAAATTCTGGTTTTAGCGGTTATCGCCTTAGCCTTGTTTCGCGATAATGAACCGCTATCTACCCTGGGTCTGCGCCGCCGCGATTTCAGCCTTGCCAACATTGGAATCGGCGTGGTGTTTCTTATTGTCGCGGTTATTGTGCTGAATATCCTATCGCGCGCCTTGATATACATAGGCATGACCACCCAGTCGGATATTTCGTATCTGATGCCTAAAACGGCGTTAGAGCGAATCATCTGGATAATCCTTGCCACCAGCGCCGGCATCTCCGAGGAAATTTGTTTCAGGGGATTCGTGATTACCCGTCTGGCCCGTTTTACCGATTCGGTCTGGCCCGGCGCGATTATCGGAGCTATCGCCTTCGGAGTGAGCCATAGCTATCAGGGAATAGGTGGTATAATTTTGATTGGCACTTACGGATTCATGTTCTCGCTGTTGTTTTTGGCTCGCGGTTCGCTTGTTCCCTGTATCGTTGCCCACGCCCTTCAAGACATAATAGCTTTGTTTGGATATTGAATCCACTTAAAATCTATCCGACAAGAATTGAGAGAAACAAAAAAGCCGGGCATCGAAACCCGGCTTTTATATTTTTCGCGCAATTTATCTTATTTAAGCAATACCATCTTATGGGTTTCGCTTTTATCGTTTACGCTAAGCGAATAGAAATAAATCCCCGATGATATTTGATTGCCGTCCGCATCGGTGCCATCCCAGCCGGCCGCATAGATTCCGGCATCGTAATTGCCGTTTACCAGGTTTTTCACCCTGCGGCCCAGAAGGTCGAAAATATCGAGCGAAACGCGGCTTTTATTCGCCAGACTGAATCTGATTTCAGTTCGGGCGTTGAAAGGATTAGGATAATTTTGCGCCAGTTGGAATGCCTGAGGAGTTGCGGGATTCTCGTCAATATCGCCCCACTGATATGAAATCCCGCCATTTTGTATTACCGGAACAAAAGTCGTGGTGCCTCCCAAAAGCGAGAAAAACGGTCCGCCATGAGTTGAATCGACATATGGCGACAATGTCACGAATTGATTTAACGCGCCCGTATGAATCACCATCCTGATTAGCATAATCTGAAGCCTTTGCCCGACCGTATGTATAATCGGATTATCATCGCCGCCGGTATCATGATTCCCGTGAATCCACATCCAGTGATTTTCAAGATCAATCGTATCGGTAATCTCGTCCCAGTGTAACAATGGTCCAAAATAGTAAGCGCCGCCAGGGTTTATTTTGTTATCGGATGAATACCAGCGTAAGGGCAGATTAAGGCTGGCCACCGAATCGTCAGTAACGACATATACCGGCACCATCACCGATGGCGCCCCCTGCGGAACGGTAACTGTCCCGATAATAATACTGTCCGGCGCCCCATGGTCCTGCGCCATTGAGTTGACCGAAAATGCCGCTATAATCATGCTGCAAACTATTAACGCCTTTTTCATATTTCCTCCAGGGTCAATGCCCTATTTAGACCCTTCGAATCGGCGAATACTCTCACCGGGTACAACTATACGTTCCCTATAAATATACAATAAAAGTATTTCCTGACAAGCATTATTTTACGCATCAATTTATTAATTAACGAATTAAAGTAATTCTCCTGGTTTGCACCTGTTCATTAATAATCATTTTCGCAAAATAGATTCCCGAACCACTATTGCCTCCAGCTTTATCTTTTCCATCCCAAACGACTGAATAGTGCCCCGCCTGCAATTCCCCATCAATTAGATATGCAATTTCTCTGCCCAAAATATCGTAAATAATTAACCGGCAGCGCGCGGCTTCCGATAACTCAAACTCTATCATCGTACTACTGTTAAAAGGATTGGGATAGTTGGCTTTAAGCGCGAATTTAGTTGGGCATTCCCTCCCACTATCGATAGATTGCCCTGGTTCACCATATTGGAAACGCGCGGCCCTAAATTTCGGCCTGAAAGTGATATCTATATTAGCCATTTCAATCCGGCCACCTATTGAATCGGTTGTCGTATCAAAAACAACAATTTGAGGAATAGCGGTAGGCGCGATTATAAATCTTATTAAAACACCCAACTCCCACTGGTAATTTGTATAAAGCGCCGGACCACTTTGTCCAAATTCCACACTTCCAAATATTGATATTCGATTACTCCCGGGGCCAGAATACAGGGCGAAATGTTCCCAAACCCCAAAGGTATTTTCCCAGAATACTCCTGAAGGATACACTTGTGAGGGATCTCCTGACCACTTCAAAGGAATATTCACGAATAATACACTATCATCCGTTTTGCAGAATACGCTCAAATCATAAAAATTCCCGATTCCCGGATTATAAGCCACAAGTGTATCCCCGGCCAAAATAACCGAATCCGGCAGACCCGGGTCCTGGCCGTAAGCCATATTCCCAAATGATTCCAAAGCAACTAACAAAAGCAACATTGGGCCACTAAATTTAGCTACGAATTTATTCATGATTCACCTCCACCATAAAGGCGGCTTGATTCGAGAAATATCTTAAGCTGGCTATCTAACTTTAAATATATATGCGTATTATCCGAATTTCAAGAAAAGTATTAACGAATGCAATCCCGGCAGTAAATTGATATCGGCCTTTACCCAGCCAGTTCCTCTTATCCAATTCAGGCATCATGTTTGCCTTAATAGGACGTGAATATAATAGCCTGGCCGGCCACTCGATTATGCGGCATAAGGTTGTAATAAAATCCCAGTCGTTCCTGGCCATGCAAACGAATTCACAAAATTACAAAAAACGGGGCAGTAAGTGGAAATACTCAACGAATCATCAGAAAAACAAAACGACCGCTTGGTTACCGTATTTGCCGTTTTCGCGATAATTGTCGCCGCGGCCATATCTTTTGCTTCCTTTGGAAATCGCGATTTTGATATCCCCTTGGCCGAAAATCCCGAAGACCTCGCTGCTGATGCCGCCGCTGCCGGAATTCAGGCCGCTAAAGGGCATATTGAATGTCATAGCCTTAAAAGCGGGGGTTCCCTGCCTCGTCAATATTATGTTAATGGCGGTCGCTTCGAAGTCAGCTGGGGCGAATTCAACCTTGTCGATTCGACGGTTAAAATCAGATCTACCGGGTATTATAAACTGCCGGGTATTACGGATGAATATGGGGCCAAAAGTTATTGCGCTCGCCTGGAAACTGACCTGAAAGTAAATTTGATCGCCACTCATAACCAAACGCCCATTTTAGCCCGCTATTATCAACGCCATCAACCCGCAATGGAAACGGATATTAGGGCAGCCCGCTAAACTTTGCCTTATAACAAATCGGGTTCCTATAATTGCTTTGTATCTATTAGACAATGAATCTATATCAGTACTTCTTGCGGCGTTCTATCATGTAATTTGAACCAGGCAGCGACTTGGTATACTTCTTCAAATCAGCCATCATATGCGACATCTCCCCCACATGCGTAAACATATGCGCCTGGTTCGGAATAACCGCGATAGATATGCTCATAATCGGAAATCTTTCCATCTCACCCCTGCGATTGATAACTTCGATATATCCCTTTTCGCGATCGGCTTCATCGTACCTGAACGGAATCATCTTGTCAAAAGTGGAAATTATGTTTTTACAGACAATATGCACTTTGTCCAGAGGAATCACGAATACGTAATCGTCGCCGCCTATATGCCCGACAAATCCTCCCTCAACCAGATCATGCACCGTATTTCTGATAATATGAGAAACCATAAGGATAATCTTGTCGCCATAGAAATACCCATGATAATCGTTATAGGCCTTGAAATTATCTAAATCGGCATAACAAACGGCAAACTCCTTGCCTTCCTGAAGACGGACGTTTATTTCATGCTCTATGGCCGCCGGACCGGGCAATTTAGTGGTGGGATTCACTCCCAGATCGCGCCTTGATCTGGCTATCAACATTTCCATCTTTGCCCTTACCAGTTCATAGTCCCAAAAATTCGTTACGACCTCGTCCACTCCGTAGTGATAAGCATCGATTATCGTCTTTTTCTCCGGCGCCGGATGAAAAAATACTATCGGCACAAATTGCAGATTTGAATCGCGTTTTATCGCCGGCAACAATTCCATCATCCAGTCGGTTGGCCCGTTTCCGGCGATTACTATCATCTCCAGCATCACTCTTTGGCCCTGCGTATATAGCTCGGCGAAATTTGAAAACGGATGAATAACCACGTCGAACGATTGGATTGACTTTAAAATCCTATCCTCTACGGCCGTACCGCGCTGGCATAAGGCGCAATGGAATTTAGGCCTTATTTGCTTGAGGTCTATTAATTCGGTGGAGTTTGCGGTCTTTGTATCCATCGTTCCCTCGGGTGAAATTCCCGGTGCTCGGAAATCACGAAATCCTTGTCTAAGTGCGTATATATCTCCGTTGTCGATATATCGGCATGTCCAAGCAGTTCCTGTACTGCCACCAGATCCGCACCCCCCATCAATAGATGCGTTGCGAAACTATGACGAAAAGAATGGGGCGAAATGTCCTTATCTATATTCGCCAGAAGGCAGTACTTTTTGACTATTCGCCAGCCAGCCATACGTTTAAGCGGATTTCCCCGATTCCCTAAAAAAATGAAATCGCCGCTTTTTTGATTGGCGATATTAGGGCGGCCTAATTCAAGGTACTCTTTCAAGGCTTGCCAGGCCACTTTCCCCATTGGCACTACCCGCTCCTTCCTTCCTTTTCCAAATAATCTGACCAAAGTCATTTCTGGCATTAAATCCGATTTCCTGCAATTGAGGGCTTCCGAAATCCTGGCTCCAGTTCCGTATAAAAACTCCAGAAATGCCCTATCTCTTAATCCCAGATCGGTTGTTATATCTGGTTTTGAAAGAATTGCGAAAACTTGTTCTATCGTTAACGTCTCCGGTAATGGCCTGAACGTTTTGGGTCCGCCGATTGCCGCGGCCTCGTTATTTTCGATTGCCTTGGCTTTTTTTGCGTATTTGAATAATCCCTTTATCGCGCTTAAATTGCGGGCAATAGAACTTGAAGATAATTTTGCTTTCTGAAGTCGAATAAGATAATCGGTTATATCCAGCGATGTTATGCTATTTATACTTCGCCCCTGAAAATTATTGAGAAATTTTCTCAAATCGCGCTCGTAAGCTTCAACGCTGTTTTGCGAAGCGCCCTTCTCTAACCGAAGGCTTTCCAGATACATTTCAATCAGCTCTTGCATATTTAAATAATATCATCATCCCCCCCTTCAGTCAAATATATCGGCAAAAGAAAAGGCCCCCAGATGGAGGCCTTTTCAGAATCAGTATTTTGAACCTACTATTTAAGTAAGGTCATCCGCTGAATCTTAGTGTAATCACCGGCGCTAATCTTGTAATAATACACGCCAGTGGATACATTAGAAGCATCCCACTTGGCCTGATGGAAACCAGCTTCCAGTTTACCGGAAATCAGGGTCGCCACTTTCTGACCAAGAACGTTGTAGACGCTCAAATCAACTTGAGATTCTTTCGGAAGCGCGAAATTAATCAAGGTTTGGGCGTTAAACGGGTTGGGATAATTCTGGAACAGGGCGTAGTTGTTGGGCAATATCGTGATGTCACCATCAATACCGCTTGTCCGAGCCCGCAACGTTACAGGAATCTGCGGCGTAACCGAGCTGTTGTTAGTTATGATTACAGTACCCATGAAGGTCGTGTCATGTTGTAAATCCGCGTTGGTCAAGTCGCAGGTAATCGTAATAGGCATATTGCCGCCAGCGTTTACCGAACCTGATCTCGGATCGACCACTAGCCAGGTCGAGTGCGGGGTTATTTCGTATCCCTGAACCATATCCGCCGATACGCCGCCCGCCGTTCCTTGCACCAGGCAGAACAGAATACCAAACGCAGGATCCCATTCCGTCGTAAAGCAAAGACCGCCGGCCAAATCGTCATCACCGCCGCTGTGATCGATAGCGTAGAATGAAACGCCCGTGTAAGAACCGGTCGCGGGATCAAATTGCGATACCAGTGTCAATGGCGCGCCATCCTGCGAGAATACCCACAGCCATGGACCGTCAGCCGAGGCGTTATCCCAGGCCATACCGTAGATGCTCAAAGTATTACTGTATGAGTTGATAACATTGCCGCTTCTGTCAAATTCCACGATATCGGATGTGAAATTGGCTGTCCAGAAATGGTCTGATTCCGGATCCCAGGCCAGAGCTCTGCAAGGTAAGCTGAATCCGCTCGGAGCAGGCAAGTTACCAACAATCGAACCGGAAGTATCGATTATATACAAACCGCTTTCGTCCGAACCATACAGGTATTCGCCATCCCACGCGAGATCGCGGACACCCCAGGTAGATGATGTTCCCTGATCGTAGGATTCGATATAGTTGCCCTGGGAGTCGAACTTATGGAATTTGTGAATGCCATCAACCGGGTGACGACCGGTTACCCAGAAGTGAAGCCCATCAAATTCAATACCCAAACAGGCTTCATCGCCAGTCGGAGTTTGTGGATCAAACATAAAAACTTCGTCGCCAAAATCATCGGTCATCGGCGGATCCACATTGATATGTGTCTCTGAAGCTTCGGTGTTATCGGAATCTCTCAACAACAAATCAAATCCCGGAGTGCGCGATTTGATAATGTTGCCCGGTCTTAAAAGACGGCTATAACTGATACTAACATTGAAATCAAGCTGGCCGTTGCCGGTGTTGTTGATTGTTCTAACATGGTTTCTTGATGTTCCAACAAGCAATGTATCGTAGATGGCCGTGGCATCGACTGAAATCATCGGGGCCGTCAAGGCAAAGTTTTGAGTGGCAGTATCATTTTCAACCACCGTGACGTTCACGGTCGAAGGATTGTGGTATGCGGCAGTTGCGGTAACCGGGTAAGTGCCGGGATAGGCTCTCAGCCAGTAAACGCCATCAGCGCCAGTAGTATCTGACAAGCGGCCAATCGTAACAATGGCGCCGTTAATCGGAGCGCCACCGGCAAGATTGGTAACCGTGCCGGTTATCCAACCGGGTTCTACGCCCGATCCGCCAAGAACCACCATATCATCCAGATACCAACCACTATATTGTATTGAAGCATCCGCTCCAAAATCAAAACGGATGAGTACCGAAGTAGCCGCGTAAGCTGAAAGGTCAAAAGTCTCTTCAATCCAAGCTCCACTTTGACCGGTGAAAATAGAATCAGGGTATAGCGGATTGGCGGAGTAACCGACATTGTCATATCCGCCCATAGGATAAAGCATTTCCCAGGTTCCGCCGCCATCGGTAGATATCTTGACATTGCCGCCATCATATCGGCTTTCTGTATTATACCAGTGCCAGAAATTTAGCATCGCGCCCGGGCCAAGGCCAAATGGAGTCGTCGTCAATGTTGCATAATCGCTGGCTGGATAGGTTCCGGAGTTCAGGGCGGTACCCCAACAACTTGAACCGCCATGCGCGCTTCCCGGACCAGCCACAGGAGTTCCCCACTCCCAATCACCATCTGGAGTAAATACGCCATCGGCCTCAAAATCATAATAAGCCATATGCTGGTAAACCCTAAAATTGTATCTTAAAGTATCGTTTAGGGGTTGCATATCTGTGCCTAATTCGGAGATGGCAACAAAAGTATAGATAGCTTCCAGAGTAGGAGTGTAACTCGGGAATGTAACGTTGGCATTCGCGCGCGAAGCCAGATTGGTTACCGTGCTGGTTTGATCGTATAACAGGTTTGCGCCTTCATAAATCCGCAAGCGAACCGGGAAAGTCTCGGTGTTATCACCGACGTTTCTGAAAGTAACCACCGGTGTAATCGGATCGCCGGCCTGGCCATATAATCCTGGAGCCAGGAATCTGGTCGGGCCCACATTATGCGCGTAAGTACCGGCGCCCAGCAACGTGAAATCGTCAATTGTCCAGCCGGAGTAATGAACCGAACCGTCGCTGCCAAAATCAAATTTAAATTTGACGGTTTGATTATTATAAGCGCTAAGGTTAAATGATGCTTCCTGCCAGAAAATACCGGCCGTATGACCCGTAAAGATCGAATCCGGATAGAGAGGATTACTTGAGTTGGATACACCAGAGTATCCTTCATTGGGATGTAATAACTCCCACGTAACTCCGTCATCCGTCGTTATTTTTACATTACCGCCATCGTAGGAGGCTTCCGTATCGTACCAGTGCCAGATTTTAAGTACTGAAGCAATCCCAAGATTGTATTCCTCGGTAATCAAACTGGCACGATCGCTGGCCGGATAATTACCCGCCAGAGTGGTTCCCCATACGTTCACCCCCGAATGGGCCGTGTTTGGATCGACAACCGGAACGCCCCATTCCCAATCGCCCGATGGAGTAAACACGCCATCGCTTTCGAAATCCAAGTAAACGATTTGCGAGAAAGCCTGGAAAGTATAATTCAAAGTATCATTCAGGCGATTTTCATCGGTTCCCAGTTCCGAGATTGCCCTCATCGTGTAAATCGCCTCGCTGGCGGGAGTCCAATCAGGGAATGTTGCATCAGCCGTGCTGCCCGATGGCAGGTTGCTGATTGATGATGTTTGGTTGTAGAGAAGGTTGACGCCTTGATATATCTGTAGGCGCACCTGGAATGATTCCTGGGAACCGCCGATATTCACAAAGCGAACCTGCGGCGTTACCGCAGTGCCAACCTGACCATACATCCCCGGTGCAAGAAAGGCTTGGGGCGCCACGTTGTGAGTTCCATAAACGGGTGCATCAAGACCATAATAGATAGCCAGACCGGTTACAGTCGTAGCATTATTATAGGCGTAAAGTGTGCCTATTGTCCCGCTGGAGTTTTCTATTCCCTCGGTAACATCCGCTTGCCAGGTACCATTCATATCTCCGTATTGACAGACAATATGATTTGTCCCCGCATAAAGGATTACTTGGAAATTATGCGGCGAATTCGGGGCCGTTGAAGCCGGATAGTATGACCAATCCGTCCAGGATACGATGAAGCGGTTCTCGCCGGCATCGTAATAATAATAGCAGGTGCCTCCGGAACGAGCATCCATATCATCCCATTCAACCGCGACGATATCGTTTGGTGCGCTGGAACTCGGAATATTGGCATTCGTAAGATAGGACGAAGTCAAAGCGCCGAATCCCATGATACCGTTCGTAGTAACCGATATGGTCGTATAATCGTTACCGTAGAAATTGAAGGTCATCCCCATGTCGATTTCGCTCGACCACCCGTCATCTAAGGTGCCATTAGTGAATGCGACCGGCGTGCCAACGGTTGAAATATCAACCCAGTTATAAACGGGCGCGTTATTAGCGTCATCATCGCTATCGATATAGTAATAGCCGCCGGCATCCGGCCCGCCATGTCTAAACACTGGCTCAGGATTGCGAGTCCAGGGCATTTCTTTTTCGGTAACCCTGAGTTGCTCCATCTTTTGCTGTTCGAGTTGGTCATTTTGAGCTTTCAGCTCTTGCGGCGTTGGTTTTGCCGCAACAATACCGAAAACCAAAAATATCGCCAGCACAACCGCGACAACAAAATAATTGTTTTTCAGACTCATGATCTCTCCTTAAAATAGTTAAATTTACGTTAACAAAGTACTTTGCAGTATCTCCTTTCCTGATACCTCCTTTTAGTTCCTCTGGTTAGCTATTCATCCATTGATATCTAACATCTTTCAATCTATGCGTATCCAAGTAAATTTCTATGAAATCGTAAAAGTTGTCAAGTGATTTTTAGGTTTTGTCACCTATAAATTTCACTGTTAAAACTAACCTTTAAAATTATGAAAAAATAAATTCCGCGGCAACTTCACGCCTGTTTTTATATTATTGATTTGAAACTGCATACTTCCGCTTGAACTACTCGATTCCATTACTATTTTTGTCGGATAAAACTGATTTTTATTAACCATTTTCCAGGCGAAATATTCGGTTTTATAAATATCGCTATCCGTTCGGGTTATCTGTTTTACGGCAAGGCAGTTATCGGAATCGATGGATGTCTCAACCAAGTCACTCCCAAAAGCGTATTTATAATTAAAAATAGTTTTTTCGCGATCAATCAATTCGAATTCGGGCGGAGGAGAGGTAAAAAAAAGCGCCTTCAGTATCGCCGAAACGTTAATCTGGTTATCGGAATCCCCCAAAATAATCTGGTCGTTTTTATCATATAAAACCGGATTCTGATCCTTCGAATTCGCGATATAAACCGAATCGCCTACTAATAAAACCTTTACCCAGCCTGCCCTCAGCGCGCCATGCGCCGTGAAATTTAGCGTATCACGATTCAAGTAAAAAGCTTCAAACCCAAATTGATACGTTTTATCGGATATCAGCTTTATTTTTCCCTTTATTGCAATTGAATCGTTATCGGGTAGTCGATTTAAAAACGCCTCCCAGACTGCTTTCGGAGAACCATCAGTAGAAACCCGAAATAGGGGCTTGGGGCCGCACGCCGCCATCAATAAAAGCAGCCCAATAATCTCAGCGCTAAAACGCAAGACTCTGACCCGCGAAAATCATGCCAAATAACGCCAGAAAAGGATTGAATATCGCCCCAAAGATATTTACTCTCGCGAAACTCGAAACCAATACCAAACCCAGAAGAATCATCGAACCGGCCCTTTCATATTGCTGAAGTTTTAAATATACGTTATGGGAAACTAACCCTTCTAAAACATGGAAACCATCCAGCGGAGGAATAGGCAGTAAATTGAAAATAGCCAGGATAATATTTAACCTTACCGCCAATAACAGCATTAAAAGAATTAATTCGCCGGTGTGCGATAAACCCAAAAATTGTCCCCCCGCCCTGAACAGCATTCCCAAAATTAACGCGCTAAGCAAATTGGAAACAGGCCCGGCTAACGATATCCACAAATTATCCTGACGCGGATTTTTCAGATTGGACGGATTTACCATCACCGGCTTTGCCCACCCGAAACCTAATATGAGCATGGCGATTGTCCCGAAAAGGTCCAGATGCGGCAAAGGATTCAATGTCAGCCGCCCCATCTCTTTAGCGGTCGGATCGCCCATCCGATTTGCCATCCAGGCATGAGCGTATTCATGTACCGTTATCGCCAGTAAAAAAGCCGGCGCCATCAGGGCTAAATATTCGGGTTTTAAGAAGACAATCCTCCTTCTATTTTATCTCGATTTCATCATATAAAATATCGCGGGTTCTTACAAGCAGAAAACGAAAAATCGGAGGTTTTATTCGCGCAAAATTAACGGCTTCGATTTTAACTGCGTCGCCCCTGCTTTCACGTAGGATATCATTTTGGAAACATGTGGACTATCAGGCAGATAGAATCGCCAGAGTTTATCACGACCCTCCGTCAATCCAATCCGCGGCGATTGCCAGATTTCGCCAATTTCCGATTTGTCATCCAGCAAATAAATATGCGTCCCGGTCAGGTCTGCCCCCTTCTGCGCCGTTGTAATTCCCAGAGCTTTGGCCATTTTTCCCGGCCCGCTGGCGATTTCAAATAGCTTTTTTACGCCCCGATTATTTTTCATGAATTCAATCCCATATAGCGGTTCCATCCCCCGCAGTAACACCGCCGCCGGAAACCCTTTTCGCTCTGTGACTATATTCAACATGTAGTGATTGCCATAGGTGAAATAAACATATAAATACCCCGGTTCGCCGTACATTATCGCATTTCTCGGCGTCTTCCCCCTAAACGCGTGGCAGGCCGGGTCATCCTCGCCGATATACGCCTCGACCTCGACCAATCTTCCGCCCAGCCGAATTCCATCTTTTTCGCAGACAAAGATTTTTCCTAATAAATCGACCGCAACTTCCAGTGTTGGGCGATTGTAGAATGCTCTTGTTAACTTTTTAGGTTTCATAGAATGGTCTAAACGGAATATTTTTCGCTTTCAATATAGCGGCGACTTCGTTGATCCCTTCGCCAAGATGTTCAATCAAATGGGAATCCGAGCCGAACGAATTTATGTAACCGCCGTAACCCACCAGTTCCTTTAAGAAATCTAACCGCGGATGATACGACAGCCCTTTACGCATCTGCGATGTGTTTATTTCGAATCCCACTCCGTTTTCCGCCGCCGCTCTGGCAATCGGTTCCAATCGCCCCTTATGAACCTGATATACGTCTTCGCCGAAATATTTCACCGCGAATCGCCAGTAATAATCGGCGTGACCTATAACCTCGAACAAACCGCAGGCCGCCACATTGTACAACAAATCGAAATACTCATCGGTCATCTGTTGAATCGTATGGCTGGAGAAATACTCCGCCCCCTCCTTGTTATCGGATATCGCGATATCATCCAAACAATGCACCGACCCGATAAAATAATCGAACCCGAATTTATCCCTAATCCTAACCGCTTCCGGTTCAACTCCCCGGAAATAATCGATTTCCAATCCGGCCAATATTCGCAGCCCGGGATACTTTCCCCGGGCGGTTTCAATATCATCGCGGTATCGCCGCAACACCGAATCATCCATCGGCACCCGCTTTCCATCGACATCGGCCAAAGCGTCAAGCGGCAGACGTTTCGGATTCATGTCGTAGTGGGTGGAAAAACCGAGCACTTGAATTCCGATTTGCAATGCTCGTTGGCAGTATTCATCTATCGATGGTTTTGCGTCTATCGAATAATCAGGATGAACATGCAGATCGCAGGGTATTATGTCAGCCACGGGTTTTCCTCTTTCTCATCCCCAATTGTAGATTGCGGCCCATGCCCTGGATACACTACCGTTTCATCCGGTAAACTTAGAAGCTTCCCCTGAATCGCCGCGATAAGTTGTTCATGACTTGCTCGGGGAAAATCAGTTCTGCCGATAGATCCCGCAAACAACGCGTCGCCGGTAAATACGATTCCGGCGTCTTCCTCATAAAGAGAAATTCCCCCCGGCGTATGTCCCGGCGTGAACAGCACTTTCAGTATAATATCTCCGACAATAACCTCATCGCCATCTTTTAACAAGCCATCGGCAGGATTGGTTACAAAAGGCGCATCGAAAACAGCCGATAAATTGGCCATGGCGTCGGTCAGCATTATTGCATCTTCGGAATGAATCAGTACAGGCGCGCCCGTGTATTTCTTCACCTGTGGCACCGCCCCGATATGATCGGCGTGCCCGTGTGTCAAAACTATCTTGGTCACCTTGGCTTTACGCTTTTTAATTTGCTCAATTATCTTGTCCGCATCATCTCCCGGATCAATTAGGATAGCTCCCTTATCATCGCCGATTAGATAGCAATTAGTCTCGATGCCGCCGACTGGAATTATCTCAATAAAAATATTCGATTTCGCCATTTGTCTCCTGTTTTATATCACGTAGGGCAGAACCCTTTAGCGGTTCTGCCATTTTTTCACACAATTGATTTACGATCCCATATTTATTACGCGTAGGGGCAATGCATGCTTTACCCTAATCATTTACATTATTTAAATCATCTCACGTACGGGCGTATCGCCATACGCCCCTACGAAAATTACCGTTCCGGCGGGTCGTAGCCCGATGGGCGTGACCTGCCGGTCAGTTAATACTCCTGCGCGGCACATGTTCTGATTGTCCACGTGCTTCGGAAACTATGATTCCCGAAGCCGAAATTCACGCTCATTCCCCAGGATGAAAATACTCGTATATCTTCAATGCCGCCGTCTTGGGAATTCCCTCTGCCGCTAACAAATCCTGCAACCGCGCCTGCCTGATTTTCTCCACTGAACCGAATGTCGCCAGGAGCGCGAATTTCCCACGTGCTTCGGGAACTATGATTCCCGAAGCATAAATTCACGCTCATTCCCCAGGATGAAAATACTCATATATCTTCAATGCCGCCGTCTTGGGAATTCCCTCTGCCGCTAACAAATCCTGCAACCGCGCCTGCCTGATTTTCTCCACTGAACCGAATGTCGCCAGGAGCGCGAATTTCCGCTTTTCGCCGATTCCCGGTATCTTGTCCAACTCCGATGCCTCAATTTTCTGGCTGCGCAATGTCCGATGGTATCCCACCGCGAATCGATGCGCCTCATCTCTGACATGTTGTAACAACTGCAGCGCCGATGAAGTTCGCGGGATACTTATCGGTTCGCCTCGCCCAGGCAAGAATACTTCCTCGAACCGTTTCGCCAGTGAAGCCGCCTGCTGATTTTCGATTCCCAATTCTTTTAACGCCCCCAGCGCCGCCCCAAGTTGCCCTTTGCCGCCGTCGATTAACAGCAGGTCGGGATACTCATCCCCGCTTTCGGCCACATGATTGAAATAGCGTGATACCACTTCCGCCATCATCGAAAAATCATCCTGACCCGTAACCGCTTTTATCTTAAACCGCCGATATCTTTTCTTCAACGGTTTGCCATCGGCAAAAAACACCACCGACCCAACCGCGTCTTCCGAACCCAGATTGGATATATCGCAGGCCGCGATCGTGCGCGGAATCGTCTTCAAATACAAATCACGTTGCAAACTAACCAGCACCGAGGGCGGCCTTCTCTTCGTTTCGCTTTTCTGCGCCAGAAGTTCCCCGAGTAAAAGCTTGGCGTTCTTCTCGGCCAGTTCCACCATCCGCTGTTTCTCCCCTTTTTGCGGGTGATGCAATTTCGGCGATTCCCCTTTTTGCGATATGAACCACTGCCGAATCAGTTCGGTGTCTTCCGGCTCTTCGGGAAGATATATCTCATCGGGCAACACCGCGCTGGTTTTGTAATATCGCAACACGAACGATTCTTGCACCTGCGCCGATCCGATCTCCTCGCCTGCGGTCAGATAAAAATGCTGCCTGCCTAAAAGTACCCCGTTGCGGATTTGCATCACCACCGCGCAACAATCTTCGCCGGAGCGAGCCAGTGCGATTATATCGCGGTCCAGTATCTCGCTGGATACCACCCGCTGTTTTTGTATCACCGATTCCAGCGCCGCCAGTTGGTCGCGAATTACCGCCGCTTTTTCGTATTCCATCTTCTCGGATAATTGCTCCATCTTGCTTGTCAGCCGATTGCGCACCTCATCGGAACGTCCCGACAGAAACAGCGTTACGCTTTCGATAATGTCGGCGTATTCTTCAGGAGTGGTTTTTCCCGGTTCGCAGCAGCCCAAACATCGCCCGATAAAATAATCGAGACAGACCCGGTACTTGCGCGTCGATGGGATCGTCAGGTTGCATGAACGGATCGGAAATATCCGGCGAATCAGTTTCAGCGTATAACGCATCGCCCGCACATTGGTGTACGGCCCATAATATTTGGCTTTGTCATCGCTGATACGCCTGACCACCAGAAGTCGCGGATAGGTCTCTTTGGTGATTTTCAGGTACGGATAGCGTTTGTCATCCTTAAGATTGACATTGTAGCGGGGCAGATATTCTTTGATTAAGTTCGATTCCAGAATCAGCGCCTCGAGTTCGCTGTTGGTGGCAAGCGTTTCCACATCGGCGATTGACTCCACCAGCTTGATTGTGCGGGGATGGTCTATCGACTTGTTGAAATACGAGCGCACCCGATTTTTCAGCGCCTTGGCCTTACCGACATAGATAATTGTCCCTTCGCCGTTTTTGAATAGATACACTCCCGGCGAATCCGGCAGATTTTTCAATTTCGTTTCGAAATCGACAGGCTGTTTGTCGGGTTTCTCTCCGGCAGTTGCCGGATCGGAACCCGACCTACCTGGCTTTTCGCCGGATTTATCCTTATGTTCGCCCGTATTCATAACGAACATATTTAATTGTTAGCGAAGAATAAAGTCAAGGAGAAGGATATCCGTAGGTCTGAACCCCCGTGGTTCGGACAATATCATTTCCCCGCAAGGGCGACCCTTGCAGTAACCCGGAATTTGTAGGGGCGACTCGCGAGTCGCCCGATTCAATATTACAAATTAAGGCAATGTTTTATAAGATAATCACATTGCGCTTCTATTCCTAACACCACGTTGTTAAAAAGAAGATCCAAAAACTCGTTTAGTGGAATTATTTTATTACATGGCATCGAAGGATCTATATCATCATTCTTTTTATAACAGTTAGGATCTATTTTATATTGCTTACCATCGCGTCTTAACTTTGGATATCCTTCATGGCAAAGTATATTCCTAAACTCC
>CAZTNJ010000030.1:0-24186 GCA_964614835.1 uncultured Ignavibacteria bacterium
CTGAAAACTATTGCGATACTGACGACGGTATTCCGATAAATTCGTGGGATAAACGAAATAATAATCTTCCCGGGCGATTACGTAAGTAGTGGCCAATCCCCATGTCGGTAAACGATACTCTTTGGGTTTCTTTATTAAAAACGTCTGTTTGGGATCGCAATTCAGATTATCGCCATACTTATAACGAAGATTCGTTGAGGTATCGCGCTTCCCGTACACGATCGCCCCGCGCGTTCCCAGAACCGAACCGTGATCGGTAGTGATTACGATAGTGCAATTGCTTTTGGCGAGCTTTCGTAGCATCTCGAACAAATGCGAATGCTCGAACCACGATTTCATCAAAGACCGAAAAGCCGCCTCGTCAGGAGCTATTTCCTGCAGGATTTCCGATTCGCTCCGGCCATGGGCCAGGATATCGACGAAATTATAAACCAGCGATAACAAAGGCGTGGATGCCAATGTCTTAATCTTCTTGGCCAGATTCTGTCCTTCCTCGAAATCGAGGATTTTGATATATTTGGCTTCGCTTTCGAGTTTGAGTCCAAGTTTTTGAATCTGACGATCCATCAGCTGACGCTCGTTTCGATTGCGGCTGTATTCGTTAGAATTAATTCCCCACAGCTCAGGATACAAATCGGCGACTTTATCGGGAAATTCGCCGGCAAATATTGAATTGCGCGAAAACGGCGTGGCGGTCGGGATAATCGAATAATAATAGTCTCGTTTGATATTAAAATATTCGGCTATCAATGGTTCTATTATTAACCATTGATCCAGCCGCATACAATCGATTACGATGAACACTACCTGATTGCCGGTTCTAATATGCGGTGCCACAAATTTCTTTACGACGTCGACCGATAGAGTTGGACCTCCTCCGTTAAGCCACGATAAGTAATTTTTCTCGTAAAACGGCGCGAATTCGGCGTTGAATTGGTGACGCTGATCGAGATGCGATTGCTTCAGGCCAACATCCCTGAAACTCTCTAATTCTAACCCCATTTCCGATTGCCGGACATGAATATTCACCCAATCCTGCCAGGTTAATGGGCCGGATAACAGCATGTTCATCCGGTTGAATTCGGCGATAAATTGCTGGGTAAGATGCTGCTCTAAAAGACGTCTTTTATCCAGAATCTTTTTTACGGCGGAGAGAATCTGGCTTGGGTTTACAGGCTTGGTAAGATAATCATCGATTTTACGCCCAATTGCCTGATCCATCAGACGCTCTTCTTCCGATTTGGTGACCATGATTACCGGCAACGATGGATTAATCTCTTTGATTTCCATCAAGGTGGATAAGCCGTCCCGGCCGGGCATCATCTCATCCAGCAAGAGCAAATCGGGCGATTTCGCCCTAACGGCTTCGATCGCATCCGCGCCGTTGGATGCGGTTTCAACCTTAAAACCGCGTTCTTCTAAGAATATGATATAAGCTTTTAGTTGGTCGATTTCATCATCGACCCAAAGAATCGTTCTTTCCATTCTGCACCGGCAATTCTATCCTAAATTCGGTTTTGACGTTTGGTTCACTTAGATACAGCCAGATTTTCCCGCGATGATATTCCTCCACTATTCGTCTGGCAAGCGTTAGACCCAATCCCCAACCACGTTTCTTGGTGGAAAATCCCGGCCTGAAAATCATCTTCTGGATTTCCGGGCTGATGCCCTTGCCATTATCACTAACGCTGATTAAGACTCTCTTGTTCTTGCATTCCGTTTGTACAAGTATTTTTCCGGTTTTTGGGTCAATCGCCTCTAACGAATTCTTGATAAGATTTTCAATTACCCAGGCGATTAATTCCTTGTTAATCATTATATTAGGAATCGGGCCGCATTGTTCGATTAATTCTACGCCTTTTCCGCCACCCGGTAAACGAGTCTTATAGTAGGCCACAACTTCCCGAATTGTTATGGTCAAATCGCTCAATTCGAGATCGGGTATCGAACCAATTTGGCCGAATCGGGTAGCGATCCGATCAAGGCGAAGTAAATCCGATTCCATGCGGCTAATTATCTCATCGAAACTTAAGTTGACACTCTGATCGGGTATCGTAAAATGATCGCGGTTGAATTTCAGTTTAAGCAACTCCACCCAGCCGGTCATCGATGACAATGGCGTGCCAAGCTGATGAGCAGTTTCTTTGGCCATCCCCACCCAAATTGAACGCTGCTCCGACCGTTTGATATTGCGGAAACTAATAAAACCAACCAATACGAAAATCGCTATCACCGAAAGCTCGATTAATGGCACATATTGAAGCTGATGAATCATCTTCGAATCGCCAAAATGAAGATAGTGAATAATGATCTTTTCCGGCCCGAAATATATCGGAACCGGCTCGTTATCGGAATCCATCTTCGCCAATTCTTTTTTTAGCTTCCTCATCGCCGCTGGGCTGGTGTCGTTTTGAGGCACGTCAACAGTCCAGAACATCGGTTCCCCCTGTGGATCGGTTACGATTATGGGGAAAGTGGCTTTATGAATGATTTCTTCAAAGATGTAATTTATTTCGTCGCCTGATGTCGCCTCGCTGGCCGCGTATTGCCAAAGCCGGGCGTATGCCCGACTGACGCGCGAAGCATCCTGTTTTAACCCCGATATTATAGTCTGATTGTAGTAAACGAAAATAAACACAATAGCCATCATGCCGAACGCCAGAACCCCGGTCAGGAATGTCGGGTAATTATAATATCGTTTAAATCGGCGTAATGGCGATTGCATCAGCATATCAAATCGGCTCCAGTCTTTCTTTGTTATCGCAATATGGCCTAAGCGCTTCGGGAATTAACACCGAGCCATCCTGCTGTTGATAATTTTCCAGTACCGCTATCATAGTCCGTGGCAGAGCGAGTCCCGAACCGTTCAAGGTGTGCACAAAAACAGGCTTGGCTCCTTTTTCCGGCCGGTAGCGAAGGTTCATCCGCCGAGCCTGGAATGCTTCGAAATTTGAACATGAAGACACCTCCAACCAGGTGTCCATACCGGGTACATATACTTCCAGGTCATAGCATTTAGCCGCCGAAAACGACAAATCCCCTGTACAGAGCAGATTCACGCGGTAATGCAGACCCAACAATTGAAGGACTTCTTCGGCATCCGCAAGTAGCTTTTCGAGTTCAGCATAGGATGATTCCGGTTCTACGATTTTCACCATTTCGACTTTATGGAACTGGTGAACGCGCGTGATTCCCCGGACTTCCTTGCCGTAAGAACCAGCCTCCCGCCGAAAACAGGGCGAAAACGCGCAGTAATATCTGGGGAGATCTTCAGCGGTCAGCATATCACCGGAGTGCAGATTGGTTACCGGCACTTCGGCGGTCGGAATCAAGTATAGATCTTCATTGTCGATTTTGTACATATCCTCGGCCAATTTCGGAAGCTGTCCAGTTCCCTTCATTGCTTGAGAGCCGACCAGATAGGGAATCATCACCTCGGTATAACCTTGTTTCCTTGTATGGAGGTCGAGCATAAAATTGATCAGCGCCCGTTCCAAACGCGCTCCCTGCCCTTTGAGCGCATAGAAACCCGAACCGGACAATTTGACTCCACCCGGCAGATCAAGCGCGCCCAATATTTCGCCAATCTCCCAGTGAGGGCGGGGTTTGAACGACAATTCTTTTTTTTGGCCATGATAACGAATAATTTTGTTGCCGGATTCATCGCGCGCTATCGGTACGCTCTCGTGCGGAAGATTTGGCACTGTCAGAAGCGCGTTGTCGAGTCCCTCTTCGATAATTTTTAACTGATTGGTCAGGTCGTCGATTTTATCTCCCACCTGACGCATATCCGCCACCAGCGCCGCGGCATCCTGCCCTTGCTTTTTTGCCAGCGAAATATCTTTGCTGACCTTATTCCTTTGGGCCTCCAGAGTTTCTTTTTGAGCAATAAGCTCGCGGCGTTTGATATCGAGTTTAATAATGGCATCGATATCGCTTTTTTCGCCCTTAGCGATTACCGCGTCTTTAACGATTTGCGGGTTTTCTCGGATAAATTTCAAATCAAGCATATGTTTTTTTCCTGCTGATAAACGATTTAATTAGGCCGACCGCTAACCACCAGATATCGATCAGGATCGACATATTTTCCATATATTGTAATTCTTTGTCGAAATACTTCTCCGAGTCAGAATAATGGCCCGGCCCGGTTAAACCCGGCTTGATATATTTGCGGCGCCAGAATCCCGGAATCTTTTTCAGGTCTTTGTGGAATTGGCTCGGTACAAGCGGCACCGTTCCGACAAAACTCAAATGTCCGTTAAATATCGTAATCAACGATAGCCATCCCGGTTTGTACCGAAAATCCGACGCTGCAACATTGGTCCGATGATAAGATTTAAAACTTCTTTCGCTGAAATCGCGACCATAAAAAGCGTTTTCCTCGAACATGCTTTGCCCCTTTAATTTCGCTATCGCCGCTTTTATGATGATATAAGGGCTTGAAATAATCAATAAAATCGCCGATAGCGATAAATCAAAAGCGCGTTTGGCGCCCCACTCCCAGGTTCTTAAAAATTCCATTGAGATACGATAGAAATCGGCGTAATACAATCGCTCGACTTTTAGTCCTTTAAATGGCGCCGGGGGCGGACCGATAGTAACAAATTGCGTCTCCAAAAAAACCGGAGTTCGGAAAATGTGGCTATAATCCTCGAAATCATTTTCCGGCCATACCAATATTATTTTTTCGGTCCGGTTATTCTTGACTAAATCTGGAAGGGATTCCAATTCGCCAAGATATGGCAATTCTATCGAGGGGATTTTCCTGTGGTTTATATAGCCGTCAATCCGGAATCTTTTTAGGGCGATTTGGATTAAATCGTTCAGTTTTGCGTTCTCATCCTTGACATACAATATCGCGCGAGGTTTGTATTTGCCGCTTTTATGAAAAACCCTAACAACCGTGAACGCGAGATATTTGAAAATACTGTCGATAGCGATTAACGCTAGCAAATAAAGAAGTATCGGCAATATTGAAACCACAATACTTCCTTCGTAAAATATAACAAGCACGATATATCCGATAAGTCCCAATAAAGTGATTTTCACCAGAGCAAATATATACGAGGTAAACCGACGGTCAGGGCGGATCTCGTAGAGCCCCATCACAGAAAACAATAATACCCAGAATACGCTAATCCATAGAGCAGCCGGAAACATTTCCGTGAATGAAATATAAACATCGTAGCGCAATATCCCCGTTTCATATTTAAGGCTATAAATGAAATAAAACGCAAGATTTATCGCAAACAGATCAATCAGAAAAAATACAGTTCGTTCAAAAAAATAGAGAAAATTCCTGTATAGATGTACGCCCAGAACCGATAGCGATAAACCGCAAATAAAAATCAACAATACCGATAGCTGACTGCCTTTCATTATGAACGAAATAACCCCCAGACCGCCCAGTATTAGATTGATAATCAGAATAACGATAAACGCGTTTTTGGTTTTAAATACCCATCGAACCAGACGGTAAGGCGAACTATCAGGCGCCGCCACCGACAATGAACGCATTTCTCTAAGACGGGAAAAACTTACCAGAGTGATATCGAAAATCGGATAACTTAATATCAAGAACGGCGTCGTCAGCAGGTAAAATGACCGATTGCCCGAAAGGTAAATAATCGCCATAGCGCCAAAAATGAACCCCAAAAACATCGACCCGGTATCCCCCATGAATATTTTCGCCCGAGGCATATTATAACAAAGAAATCCGATAATCGCTCCAACCATCGCCGCCGCCAAAAATGGGGAATTCCGATCGCCGGCCAGTATGAAAATGGCCAAAAACGATAGTCCAACCGCCAGGCTCATGCTTCCTGTTACGGCGTCCATGTTATCGAGAATATTGAACGCGTTCATCATCATAACCAGAAAAAATATCGATGCGCCAAATTCAATCAGTGGGTGAAAAATGCCGATTTGGATATTCGCGAATACCACAAACAACGCTGATGCCAGTACCTGACCGCCCATCTTTATGGTGGCGCTCATGCCATAACGGTCGTCGATAAAACCAACCAGCGCTATCAATCCGCCGCCGACTAAAAACCCGCTGGCGATCCGGCTCCAGGGAAGATATCCGAGGAGCACGGCAATTATCATAGCGATTAGAACCGAACCACAGATAGCCACGCCGCCCAACACCGGCGTTGGATTTTTATGGATTTTATCGCGATAGGGATTATCAAACGCGTTTAAAAAATGAGAAAGATAAATCGCCGCCGGATGTAACAACAGCGATAAAACGCATGCCAGTATAAGTACCAGTATTACTGCCATTATTGCCTGTAGTAGCTTATAATGTCTCGAATCGTTTGTTCAAGTTTAATTTTCGGTTGAAATCCAATCAAGTTTCTGGCTTTGGTCGTATCCGGAACCCTTTTACGCATATCTTCGAACCCTTTTTCGAATGCCTTATCGTATGGGATATGGATGATTCTCGACTGACTGCCAGTCATCTTTTTCACCAGCTCGGCCAATTTGCCAATGGAGATTTCGGCATTATTGCCTATATTAAAAACCTCCCCGTAGGCCTTCTGAGTGTTAATTAAGGTTATCATGGCCGGCGTTACATCCCGAACATCGCAAAAACTGCGCGTCTGTTTGCCATCGCTATAAATTGTGATATCATGTCCAAGTAACGCCTGCTTAACGAAAGTCGGCACCACCATGCCATAGCGTCCAGTTTGCCGAGGGCCGATTGTGTTGAATAATCTCACGATAGCCACCCTCATCTTTTTCTCATGAAAATAAGCCAGCGATAAAAACTCGTCCGCCGCCTTGGAACAGGCGTAGCTCCATCGGCTTTTTACCGTTGGGCCATAAACGGAATCATCGGTTTCTTTGAAAGGTGTTTTCTCATTTTTACCGTAGACCTCCGATGTTGATGTTATCAGAATCGGTTTATCATAGCGATTGGCGAATTTTAGCACAATTCCGGTACCAAAAATATTCGTTTCTATCGTGTCGACGGGACGCTCGATAATCAGTCTTACGCCAACTGCCGCCGCCAGATGAAATATCATATCACTGACGGCTACCAACCGTTCCATTAGCGGCTCATCCATTATTGAACCAACGACAAAATTAAAATCCGGGTGTTCCCGTAAACCCTTGATGTTATCCAAACTTCCAGTGGATAAGTTGTCGATAGCATAAACGCGATATCCCTGGCTAAGAAGCTCCTCGGCCAGGTACGAACCGATAAAACCGGCGCCACCGGTAACAAGAGCGGCTTTTTTCTTTTTTGGGGTCATTTTGTTAATATCTCCACAGCTTCATAAAGATCAGCGGCCACATAATCGGCCTCTATTTTCATAGCGCCCGGCTCTTTACCGGCATAACCGGTTAGTACCAATATAGTTTTGGCGCCAATATTTTTTCCTGCCAGGATATCGCTGCTTTTGTCGCCAATCATCCACGAACGCGAAAAATCAATTCCGTGCTCAAGCCGGGCCAGGTCGAACAATCCAGTTTTGGGTTTTCGACAATCGCAGTCATCCTCCGGCCCGTGAGGACAAAAGTAGATTTCATCAAGGGGCGAATGATTGGCGGCCAAATCTGCTTTCAGTTTTGCGTTAAATTCCTCAACCTGTTCATAAGTAAAATATCCGCGGGCAATTCCCGATTGATTGCTGATAATAATCCTCAAAAAGGGATCGGGTATATGGCGGATGGCATCAATCGCTCGGTCGAGAAAGCGTACTTTGGAGTAATCAATCAGGAAATTATCCTCCTCGATAATAACCCCATCACGATCCAAAAACACCGCCGGTTTTTCAATCATCCGATTGTCGCCAATCGATTAAATAATGCCAGTCTGTAAAAATACGCGGATAAAAACATACACTCTACCGCTAAGCAATTTCGCATCATACGGGTATTTATACAATTTTAAGACTGGAATTCCAATATCTTTTTATCGCCGGAATCCTTGAAGCCCGTGGGATATAACCAACGATGCTCTCAATGGCCGTAACCTCAATACTTTATGAAGTTGAATCCTCTATAATCTTAACTGCTCGGTCGGCGATTCGGGAACGAAGATATCGATCAGCCACCAGTTTTTTTCCGTTATCCCCCATTTTTTGTCGAAGTTCTGGAGACTTCGCCAGCATCATTACCGCTTCTAAAAAAGATCCATCTTTTTGTGATGAGAAATACAGACCTGTCTGATTATCCTCCATTATTTTTCGCAGTTCGCCATCGACATTGGCAATTACCGGTTTGCCGACCGCCATACTATCAAAAAACTTGGAAGGTATTGCGCTTCTAAAAAAGGGTATTTCCCGTAAAATAACCAGTAATATATCCGAGGCGTATAAATATGGAATAACTTCCGCTTGCGACATTGTATCGAAAAATCGAACGTTTTTGAACCTTTCCCGTTCAAAACCCGCAATTAAATCCGCTTTCTGTGGGCCGGCTCCTATGAAAACAAATTGAATATCGTCACGATTAATTTTAACGATCTGGGGTAAAATTGCCAGAATATCCTGGCCCAATCCAATTATTCCGGCGTAAGTAATGATAATCTTATCCGCCCAGCCGAGTTTCTGTCTTAACTCGTTTGCCGAACCCTGCCAATTGATAATTTGCTCGTATGAACCGTTAAATATTATCGATGTTCTATCCTTGCCGCCGCGTTGTTCAATTTTGCTTTTAATCCCCTCTGAAACAGTAAATATACGGGTCGCATTCTTGTATAATCCTCGCTCAAGTAAAGCTCCCCATTTTATCAGGCGGCCGCTCGAAACCGCTTCCACTTCTTTCGCCGTATACGGCCATAAATCTCGTATATCGATAATGAATTTAGACCGTTTAAGTCGAGCGGCTATCATGGAGGTATAAGCGAAAAATATCGGCGGCGATGATGCCAATAACACATCATGGCGGCGAATAAATATTATCGCGAAAAAAGACGAAACCGCGAATGAGATATAATACAACATACGCTTAATATTATTCTTTGATGCAAAAGTCATCACGTAAGTATTCACAACCGTGTGGCCATCCCGTTTTTGCCGCCGGAATAGTTTCCACTTATCCGCCTCGCACAATATACCGGTTGGATAGCAGGGAAACTCGCTTACAACTGTCACCTGATGGCCGCGGCGAACCATCGCTTCAACAAAAGCGGATACCCGGTTTGAAGGCGCCCCTGGTTCGGGCGGGTAATACTGAGACACAACGAGAATTTTCATATGTTTTTTCGCTTCTTTTCTATAATTAGCCTGTAAAGCGATTCCATCATACCAGCATTTTGCAGCCAATTATAATTCTGTTCGGCTTTGACCCTTCCTTGCTTTCCATGCTCTATTCTTAACGTTTCTGATAAAATATATGATTCAAGACCTCTAACAAGCGAATCGACATCAGCCGGTTCAACTATTTTTCCAGTTTTTCCGTCATCCACAACTTCAGGCAACCCACCGACTCTGGTTGCCACCACTGGCAAGCCGGTAGCCATCGC
Organism: uncultured Ignavibacteria bacterium; assembly: GCA_964614835.1. GTDB lineage: Bacteria > Zixibacteria > MSB-5A5 > UBA10806 > 4484-95 > JAAYTW01. The sequence continues at coordinate 9,479 of CAZTNJ010000030.1, forward strand.
CTCGACGGCTGCTACTCCGAATATATCCCCTTCCCCCACCGATGGCATTACGAATATGTCGAACTCGCGCATCCTGACCGCAACCTCATCATTTGGGATGGCGCCGGCAAACGTTACCGTCTCCGAAACCCCTAGCGATTTTGCCAGGTCCTTCATCGCCGGAAACAATGGGCCATCGCCTATCAGGACCAGTTCAATCTGCGGATAGCTTTTCTTAAGCCGGGCAAATGCTCTGATTAAATATTCAAGCCCGTATTTTAGAGTGAATCCCCGCGCGGTGCCAATAACAATATTATCGCGGGAGGATTTTTGTGCGGGTTTAAATCTATCCAAATCGACACCGAACGGAATTACTCTTACTTCTTTCCGATGATCTATTAGATTTAAGGTTTCGCCGGCCAGCATATTACTGGTAGCCGTTACATAATCGGCTCGCATAATCGTATTCATAACCGTGAACCTGTGAATCGGCGATTTGCATGGAAACTCAAGGATATCATCGCCCCAAACTGATAATACAAAAGGATGGAATCCCGTTAGAGCCCCGACCAAACCGCAGCTTGAAGCATAATGGGCGTGAAGTATATCCGGGCTAAACTCGCGAATAAGTTTTTTTATTTTCCAGGTTTTTAGAAACGCCAGGTTTTTATTTGAACAGGGTATATACCTTATTTCGACGTTTTCAATTTGCGGTGTTGGGTAGAAGCTTGCCAGCATCACCTTATTACCGGAATCGGCAAAATGCTTTACCCATTTAATCGTGTGGATAGATTGCCCGAATGCAACGAATAGCAGCCGCATCACACTTCAATCACTTTTGATTTAATCTTGCCATCCCAGAGATCTATCAGGGCCGCTAAAACATCTTCTTTATTTAATTCGCGCATACAGGATATATGTGAGCAATTTCGCCCAGCATCTTTGAAACAATATATTTTATCCGGTTTAGGGGCGCAGCCGATTTTTTTGGTCACGGCTATATTATCGAACGTTAGAAACGCGCTTAATGACGGATTGGTTGGTCCGAATATCGACAGGCTTTTAATCTGAGTTGCGGCTGCGATGTGGGAGCTAAAAGTATCGCCGCCGATGTGAATTCTAGCGCCGGAAATAATCGATGATGATTCTGCTAGCGTTAATTTTCCAGCCAGGTTAACGGATTCCACACTAATCAGATTAATCATTTTATCTATTGAAATCGTGTCATCAGGCCCCCCTAGAAATACAGGGAGCAATCCGCTGTATTCGGCGAATTTATTTGTGATAAAAATATACTTATCGATATCCCAATTCTTAGCTTTCCATCCAGTAAATGGTGTAATTGTAAAATAGCCCTTTTTATTTTCGAACTGCTTTAAGTTATTTTTCATGATTGAGATTGGACTATTAGAAATTACTAAAACTGGACGCAAATCGGAATCTGAACTGGTTGTTATGTTTAAGGGCTCGAGCAGTTTGAACTTCCGTTTAATGATATGACTGTCCCCATCGTATGGAAAATCATAATGATATAAAAATCCAAATCCTTGTTGATTTCGACCTATTCTCAATGGGATTTTGGACAATAAACCAACCAGAGCTGTGAATGTATAACCAGAATCATCGACGAAAATATCATAATCCGCTTGTTTTATTTTATCGATAAATCTCCGATGTATGTTTTTGGGGAAAAACTCTTTCAACACTCCTAAACCATGCGAATTAAATCTATCATATGATTCGACATTATCTATATCAGGACAAAGGTCGGTCAGAGTGACATTAAACTCTCTTACCCACAGCGTTATAGTCGCCTTTGGGAATTTTCGCCTTAAGGCGCGAATTGCCGGAAACGTAAGTACCAAATCCCCTCGAAACGCCAGCGAGACAAATAGTATTCTGGGATTTGGCGGAAGTTTTTTTAGCGCTTGTTTTCTATTAATAAGCAATATCGGCTTTACAAAAATATTACCAATCATATGAATGAGCGTTTTGGCTAATATTGTGATTATTTTTGGATTGATTCGCATACCCAAAGCGCTATTCGAAGAAAGATTTCGATACACTTATACCAGTTATCTTATACATATAATCCATAACAATAACGGCAATCCCGACACATAGGCCAGACACGACTAGTAGCGGCAATGAATGCAATCCGGCCACCTTGCGCAACCCTATTTCCAGAATGACGATAAAGGGAATCATTGATAATCCTGATAGTAAAGCCTTGGTTAGCAATCTGCGGCTTTCTTTGGTAAATCGAAAATTTAATTTATTGCGCAGGTTAAATTCAAAAATTATAACCGTGATTACCGACATTAACGCGGTTCCGCCCCCAATGGCCAAAGCCCAATGATTTTTAATGAAAACTATTCCAAAAGCCGCTTTAACCAAAAAGCTTATTATTCTCACCCATAGTAAATCCCTCCAGTTTTTTAAAGAAAACAACACTCTTGATTGAATAAAATAAATCGCTGAAAATACCATGGCTATTGCGTAATAAAAAAACACCCCGGCAGTCAATACCCGCGACTGTTCGTCAAACCGTCCCCGCTCAAATAAAAATGAAATTATTTCATTGCGAAATATCAAAAAATAAGCGGCTATTGGGATTATCAAAATTAAGCATGCCGCTATCGCTTTATGATATAACTTGGTTAAATTGGCTATATCTTTAGCCGCGGCCAACTCGGCCATCGATGGAAAAAGGGCTATGCTCAATGACACAACTACTATGCGTATAGGCAGTTGCCCGACAAGGTTAGCGTAATAGTTGGCCGAAACATATCCGGGCAAAAGGCAAATTCCCGATAAATACCGATCAAACGGGTCAACTAACTGGCCAACCGCCTCGATAAGGGCAATCATCCAAAACAATTTAAGATAATCGGCATTGGAGAAATTCGACAGCGAAAGACGGATTCCTTGCTGTTTATACATCGCATAAGCAGGCACCCCAACTAATAACATCTCAATAAAAGTGCCGCCAATTACCGCCGCGACGTAAATCGGCGCTCCTAACGATGGAAAAAGGCTGGCCAAGGCTCCAATAATAATAATATTAAACCCAATCGTTGAAACCGCCGGAAAAATAAAATGATGCCGGACATGAAGAAAACTCTGAAACACCGCTTCAATCGATCTTATTGGTATCAAGATACAAAAAATATATCCAAATCTCAACATCCGTACGACGCTATGGCTGTCCAGCCCGGTACCAACCAGCTTACCCAATAAAGGCATAAAGATCACGACAATCGCCATCAAGCCGAGCCCGATTATCAAGTTGGTTTTAAAAAACGAAGAACGCAATATGTTAACTAATTGTATCTCGGTTTTGTTATTATTCTGAAGTGAGGGGATGCCCGCCGCCGGTAATGCCGCCATCAATATTGTCCCTATCATCGATGGGATGGCGAGGGCCACCAAAATGATATCATACTCCGCGCTTGTCCCAAGAAAATTAGCGATAAGCGATTCTCGAAGCAAACCAAGCGCTTGCGATATGACAGTAAAAACCGCAATTAATATCGATGCCTGACCTATACTCTGTTTAGAAAAGGATAATGACATATTTAAAAATTATGCCTTCAACGGGCTCTCTAAAATCAATTTGGCGATTTCCTTCGATGCGGATTTAAAATAATCAATTGGCAGAGCAAATCGCCCCGCCCAATTAAAATCGGTTCGATTAATATCCCTTCCAATACACTCAACTATCCCCCCCTGTTCCAATTCCACCCACTCGGTTTCATCCCGGAGTAGATATGTTTTCTTCCCAAAATACGCGGCCTCCCGCTGTAGTCCCCCCGAATCGGTTATAATCCCTAAAGCCGATTGAGAAATGGCCAAACTTTCAATGATACCAATAGGTTTTGAGGTTATTATATTCGGCAAGCTGGTGATTTTATCGTCGAGTTTATTGGCCGACAAGCTTTTCAGTGTTCGCGGGTGTATAGGAAAAAATATCGGGATTTCGATATTGGCCAACACATCTATCAAATGCCGCAAAAATCGCGGGTCGTCAACGTTTTCGGCGCGATGCGCGGTCAGATAAATATAGTATCCCCGTTTTAGACCGAAAATGGCAAGAATTTCCTGCGACTTTTTCTCATCGGGCATAAACTTGCGGATTATGTCGTAGAGCACATCGCCGGTTAGGTTAATCCCCTCATAGATACCTTCGCTCTTTAAATTATCAATCGCAACCTGAGTAGGACAACAAAGGATATCGGCCAGATGATCCGTTAATACCCGGTTTATTTGTTCAGGAAGAAATTTATCCCTAGCCCTTAAACCAGCCTCTATATGCGCCAGAGGAATCCGATTTTGCGCCGAAGCTAATGCGCCCGCTAATGTGCTATTGGTATCTCCCGTGACAATTACCATCCCCGGTTTCTCCTTACGGAACACCTTATCCAAAGCCGTCAACATCGCTCCAGTTTGACCCGCGTTTGTCATGGCTCCAATTCCAAGATGATAATCAGGCGATCTTAGCCCCAATTGATTAAAAAATATATCGGACATTTCAAAATCGTAATGTTGCCCAGTATGAATCAGGATCAAGTCGGCTTGGCCAGAAAAAGCTTCAAGGACCGGGCTCAATTTAATAAACTGGGGCCGAGCGCCAACTACTATGGCAAGCTTTATCATCGCCGCTTATAAAATCCCTTAATCGTATCAATTACAAATGCCTGATGAGATTCCGGCAGTTCGGGGTAAATCGGTAACGAAATCGCTTTTAAGGCAAGCTTTTCCGATACCGGAAGGTCCCCTTCTTTATAGTGCAGGTCTTTAAAGCATTCCTGAAGGTGAAGCGGAACCGGATAATAAGTCTCAAATCCAATTTCACTTGCTTTTAGTCTATCCGCAAGTCCCTGCCTATTTTCAACTATGAGAGTATATTGATGATAGATATGATAGTTATGTTCATATACAAATGGCGTAATCACACCGCTTATATCCGCAAGTTCCTGATCATAAATTTTGGCCTTTTGCCGACGGGCTTCGTGCCATTCGTCAAGATATTTTAACTTCACCAATAAAATCGCCGCTTGAATCGTATCGAGACGGGCATTGTACCCAACTATCGCATGATGGTATTTTGGTTGGGCGCCATGAACTCGCAGCTTGCGAATAACATCGACTTGGTCATCGCTATTTGTAGTGATAAAACCCGCGTCTCCATAGGCTCCTAAATTCTTGGATGGGAAACAGGAAAAACCCGAAACGTGGCCAATACTTCCCGCCAATTTATTCTGATATCTCGATCCGATTGCTTGAGCCGCGTCCTCAATCACGAATAAATTGTACTGTTTCGCCAATTCCATAATTTTGTCCATCCAGGCCATCTGACCATAAAGATGCACAGGAATAATAGCTTTGGTTTTTGGCGTAATCTTTTTTTCAATTTGATTTACGTTGATATTAAAGGTCCGCTCGTCAATATCGACAAACACCGGCACTGCGCCTAAACGTACAACAACGCCAGCTGTCGCAAAAAAAGAAAATGTCGGAACAATCACTTCGTCGCCAGGTTTAACACCTACTCCGCGAAGAGCTATTAATAGAGCGTCAGTGCCGGATGACACCCCTATGGCATATTTAGTATTACAATACTCGGCCAGTTTAGCTTCAAGTAATTTGACTTCGGGCCCCATAATAAATTGGGTATGCCCGAGTACGGTTGCTATAGCTTTATCAATTTCGGGTTTCAAATTGCTATATTGTATTTTTAAATCAAGAAGAGGGACTTTCATAACTAATCCCAGCCCTGATTTTCGAGCAACTGTTCCGGCGGGACATCCCGGAATTCCTTGGCAGGTACTCCGAGTACGATTTTTTTTGACGCGACATCAGATGTAACAAGCGCTCCGGCAGCTACTAAACCATCGCTGCCAATAGTTTTACCAGGTAGAATTACCGCCCCAACCCCGATTCTTCCGCCCTTTTTTATGATCACACCCTTAAAATGCTTGAATCGTTCTTTCGTTCTGCCGATAAAATTATCATTTGATGTCGCAACGCATGGGGCTATAAATACTCTGTCTTCCACTTCGGAATGGGCCGTCAAATATACATTAGTTTCCAGCTTGCAATATTTACCAATTCGGCAAAAATTCTCAACGGCCACTCCACGACCGATAATCGTGAAATCACCAATCTCGACATTTTCTCTAATCGATGCCATATCGGCCAGAAGAACTTTGTCTCCGATATTTGCCCCGCGATAGATAATAACCGATGTTCCGATTATGCAATTATTGCCGATTTTAAGCGCCGGCAATTCATCATCTTTCGTGGTGGCGCTCGTGGCGGCTTTCATCGGTAATTTCCCCAGTACCGCCTGATCATCTATACGTACATTGTCGCCGATTATCGTATCGGGATGAATAATCACGCCATTACCAATAATGCATCCTGTCCCTAATCTTACATTCGAACCTATCGTGCAAAAATTACCGATCTTTAAGGAAGGTTCAATTATCGCCGATTTATCTATGATATTCGTCATTTATTGCCCGTTTAGTTGAGATAATGTTTTAGTCGTTGCCAAACACCGATGTTTAGGTTGCGGCAAATTACAAAGCCATAAATTTAATTTTTCGGATCGCCATTTTTTTGTCTATTAGTCAGAAAGAATGACCTAAAAAAGAATAAATCCTCTCGCAATACGCCCTGTATTTTCTCCAGGTGTTTGGATGTTTCGGTTCCGGCTTCTTTCTGGCGATTGACAAATTCCATCAAAAACACGGCTGCTGTGCTCATCAAAACGCTCAGGATCCCCGCCATCAGAGCCAAAATTGTTCTTTTCGGCCGGCTTTTCTTTTCGGGGATAGAGGGTGAATCCAGCGTCTGGATACTGGGAGTGTCCTTTTTCTCTTGAATCTTTGCCTGTTCATATTGCTGGGTCAATAATTCGAAGATTGTTTCCTGAATTTTTAATTCGCGAGTCAGGCGGACAAGTTCCAAACCCAGATTCGGAGCCGCCGATACAGGAATCGATAGCGCTTCCCTCACGGAATCCGGAGAGCCTTCTTCGAGGATCTTCACCTGCTTTTTTATCTCATCGATTTTAGCTTCTTGCTGTTTTATGCTTGTGTGTCCCGGTAAAAATGTTCGTCTAATTACCCCCAATTCAATTTCGGCGAGGGCCTGCTGCCCTTTTAGCTCGGCTAAACTACTAATGACTGCCCTCATTTGATCATCTAAAGAGATGGCTTTATTTTTCTGCTGAAAATCGCGATAATCGTTTTCGGCTTTGGCCAGATCATCTTTAGACTGCGCAAGCCGCTCTTCAATAAACCTGCGGGTTGCTCCCGCTTGAGAAGCGCTGGCTTCGCTGTTGACTTTGTTTAAAACATCAATGAGCGATTGGGTTATGGCCGCGGCTTGTTTTGGATCTTTATCCTCAAAGGATAGATTGATCATCCCGTTAGGCTCGACTTTTACTCCGAGATGGCCGGAAAATTCCATTACGGTTTTTTCCATTTTTTTTGTGCCATAGTAATTTATTAAATCGTGCCGGGTGATTACGTTTTCGGCAACTTTGCGGCTCTTCAATACCGCCGCATAAATATCTGATGGGGTAGCAAATGTCGGCAACGCCATTTTACTCCCCCCCGACACCAGCCCTGAAAGTCCGCCGCCCAAGAGCGATGACAAACCCAAACCGCCGCCTTCCTGCTGCGGTGGGAATAACAGAGCTTTTGAAGTATACCAATTGGGCAAAAATAACGAAACGATTAGAGTCAAAATTGCCGCCGATAGAAAACTAACCGCTAACAATCTTCGCCATTTAATAAAAACTGCTACTATCTCCCAGAAACCAACTTCTTTTCTATTATTTTCAGTCATAATTTTACTCGCTGGCCTGTTTAATCACCAGAAACACGGTCGCCAAACTCCCCGCAAAAACCATAACGTCCTTGATAGTGCTTAAGTAGTTGATTCTCTTTTTTTCCGGAATCAAGATCGTATCGCCGGGATCCAGCTTCGATTTCTTGCCTGGCTTTTTCCATTCGCCGGTGACACTCTTTATCAAACGTACTTGAGACTTGTTAGCCCTGAAACTGAATCCGCCGGCCCGTTTAATATAATCAATATAAGTATACTCCGGCTTATAACTTAATAAGCCCGGGTTGGCAACTTCACCGGACACGGTAATTACTTCACTTACGCGAGGTATCAAAATAATATCGCCATCACGTAATTTGATATCACCATCTTTTTTCCCTTTAAACAATTCGACAAAATTAACGGATACTCTTCCCGGTTTTTGACGGGATTTCATTTTAAAATATTCATACTCAATATCCGACATATCCTGAACCTGCATCGTTTTTAATCTTTCAAACTCGCGGTCTTTGATTTCCTCGGAAATAAATCGAGTCATTTCAGCTTCCGCAAGCGATGCCAGAGGCGTGAATCCCCCGGCCTGCCTGATAATATCAGTAATATAAGTCGATTCGGGTTTTATGGCATAAAACCCGGGAAATTTAACCTCCCCTAAAACCAATACCTGCTGTTTTTCATTAAAATTGCTTCTGGTTTTGATATAAACCCGATCATCCGGTAAAAGATGGATATCCGGTTTTAGACCGCATAATATATCTTTTAGCGGTAATGTAATGGTTTGGCTGGTTTTATTATCTTGATTGAATCTAACCAATTCGGCGTCGGCCGAATCTGCGTTCAATGCCAAACCATGGCCCAATAAAATCAAATCCTTCAACGAATCCCGGTAGGAATATTCATAGTACCCAGGATTCCGCACTCCGCCGAAAATTCCATACAGATTTATATCTTTTTCACGAATCGGCACGAATACTTGATCGCCATCCCTCAATCTGTAATCATAGGAGAAATCGGCGGCTATTTCAAATCGGAGCACATCTACCGTATCAGCAATACCGTCGATATGGTTTAAAATTATATTTCTATGCGAGGCAATACCAAGCGGCTTATTATCCGCGTTTTCTTCGCGTTCCCATTGGGCTCCCTTGTAATCCTCTGTGGCAAAACCCCCAGCCATACCGATAATCTCCGAAACGCGGGTAGCCCCATTTGCCATATAAACGCCGGGCATTTTTACGGCGCCTCCGATATATACTCTAAAACTTCGCAAATTCGTAAGGTCAGTCGTAATCTTTACATTCCGATATCGTTCCATCACCTGTTGTTCAATAAACAGCTTGGCCTCAGATAAATTCATGCCTGTTAAATCAATAGGGCCGACTGTCGGTATTAAAAGTTTTCCTTCCGGTGTTATCGTTAAGGTATACTGCGCTTGAATATTACCCCATATAAATATGGTCAACTCATCTCCGGGACCTAACCGATATGCATTGGGGTCAATCGGTTGGTCTAAAGGTACAACTTGAATCGGCTTATTGACCATACTACTCAACAAACTCCGGTCGAGATCTAAATCACCGGTTCTACTACCTTTTTCGTTTTGGGCCAACGCTGATACCGCAAAAAGCACGATAACCAATATAGCCAGCGATAAATTCCCGAGTTTATTCAATATCGGGCTAATCTGCCGTAAGCTCATTTTTATCCTTTACATTTCCTTGCGTAACCTAAGTTAAATCTCCGTCTTAAGTTCAAATTTTCAAATATATACCGCCTGAATCAATAGTCAAGCTTTTATAACCCGGTATGGCAATTAATTATCTACCGAATCCTCCTGCCAATCTTTTACCATATCTGTATAATACTTAAGTATTTTTTTCACTTTTTCGTTCGATTTGGCTTCTACTTGCACATAAAAGGAAGCTTTCATTCTATCAGGCTTGATCAGTATATAAGCTCCATCCTTAACAAATCTTACACCATCAGCTAAAATTCGTTCCTTCTTGGCGGTATGCTCCATTAAACGCCGCATAACCAGTCCCTTCTTGGTCCAGCTACAGGGGACTTCTTTATGGGCTATTTTGATATTCGACCAGGGGCCTTTCGCCTCTCCAAGCCGTTTTCCGGTCCGGGCCATAAGTTCCAAAATTTTCGCCAACGCGAACATTGCATCGGCGCCAACCTGAAAACCGGGAAAAATGAATCCGCCTTTGGTTCCCCCGACAAAATCTGCGCCTTTTTTATGGAGCGCGTCCATCATCGCCAGATGAGTATCCGCGATCCGCTCCACTTCGCACTTTTTCGATCCGGCAATCATATCGACCCCATACGAAGCTACCACTGGTACCGCGATTTTATTGCAGCTATTTGTTTCCACGAACATCGACAATACTTTTAATAAGAGCGTTTGGCTATCTATCAGATTACCGTTTTCATCGAAAGTAATGAGTTTCTCCGCCCCCGGCCCTATAATAAATCCGGCATCGGCTTTAAGCGATTTGACAATCGTTGATAATTGCCGCGTCGCTTTTACTCTGTCGATCTCGAAATATGATAGCTTGTCGGGATCAAGATATGTATTTATCGCGATAAAATTAATCCCCAGATTTCCCAGGATCGCAGGTAAAATATCGGAGGCGCTACCATATGAAAAATCGATCACAACCTTCATCTTGGCCTTTTGAATCGATTCGGAATCCAGTTCTCTTAAAAATCCATCGCGATAATACTCGATTACCCTTCCTGGAAACTCGATATTGCCGGTGTTTTCCATCGAGGCTCGTCGGAAATCTTCCCGTAAAAACAGCCTTTCCAACGATTTCGTTTTGGCAACCGTGATATCATAACCACCCGATTCGAAAAAGACGATGTCAAGTTGATGTGACCCTGTTGGCGAAGTTCTGGCATAGATCGCGCCAGCCTCCTGCCAGAGACTCAACTGATAGCGCAAAACCGGAATCGGCAAAGTTTGCAGTTCGGCCACGTCCACTCCCGCCGAGGTCAGCCCCGCCGATAAGCCGCGAAGAATCATTCTCGACGACCGCCCCGCATCGCGGCTTAAAATCACCGTATTCCCCTGCCCAATCATCGCCCCATAGGCCGCCCCCAGTCGCGCCGCGAATTCGGGAGTGATTTCAACATTGGCAATTCCTGTTATCCGCGAATCGGTGAATAACTCTTTGGTATAACGCTCTCCCCAAACAAGGCTGGCGGTCAAGATCGCTCCGGCTTCAACGATTTTTTCCGGCCAAACCTTAACATTCTGTTTAACCCTTGCCGCCACTCCGATTTTCGCGTTGTCGGATATTATGGCGTTCTCTTCGATTATCGCTTCCTCTTCGACAACTACGCCATGACAAATAATCGATTCGGCTATTTGACTATGCGGTCCGATAGAGACCTTATCCCAGGTTACTACTCTTTTTATCGATGCTTCTCTCCCAACTATGGAATCGGAGCCGATAACCGAGTTGTACAATTTCGCCCTGGGGCCAATTTTTACTCTATCGCCCAAAATCACGGTACCGGAAAACTGCGCGTTCGGCGACCATTGAGTGTCTTTGCCGGCCCAGACTACCGCTCCATTTTGCTCAAATTTCTGGCCTAAATCGCCCAGGCGCAATTTTCCGTCCAGAAGGTCTTGATGGCATTGAAAATACTCTTCGTTATTTCCGATATCGCGCCAATATCCTTCAGCTACGTAACCGTATAAGCGCCGACCCTCGGCCAGCATTTTTGGATAAAGATTTTGCGAGAAATCAAATTCCGTTCCCGGCGGGATTAAATCAAGAACCTCGGGTTCCACAATATATATGCCGGTATTCACCGTATCCGAAAAAACCTGGCCCCACGATGGCTTTTCTAAAAACCGAGTTATTTTCCCCTGTTCATTTGTAATAACCACCCCATATGCCAGCGGATTTTCTACCCGCGTCAAAACAATCGTGGCTTCCGCCTTGCGCGCCTTGTGGAATTGGACAGCGTCGGTTAAGTTGATATCCGTGGCAACATCGCCCGAAATTATGATAAATCTCTCGTCAAGAATTTTTTGAGCGTTTTTCACCGATCCGGCTGTGCCCAAATCGGCCCCCGACATAACATAATTAAAATCGACATCGAAACGCGAGCCATCGCCGAAATATTCTTTGATCAAATCGGCCTGAAAATATAATAAAGCAGTTAAATCCGTGAAATTGTGCTTTTTGAGTAGTTTTACTAAATGTTCCATTACCGGAACCCCGCCAAGTGGCACCATTGGTTTGGGAATATTGAGAGTCAGCGGCCGCAGCCGCGTGCCGAATCCCCCCGCCATTATCACTGCTTTCATTTTATCTCCCTTCTTATAGGGCAATTGTAGCACGCGTACGTGGATTATTCAAGCTAAAACGGTAATACTTCATACATTCCGCGGAAATAATTCATCCAATTTGCTTATTATGTCATGGAATGTAACGAACTGGTAAAAATCGATCTTTGCTTCCCGAAGGTCATCCGCCAAAAAGCTTTTAGCGAAAACAATATCGGCCGCGCGCGCCCCATGAAAATCAGAATGACCATCGCCTATAAATATCGAGATTTCCTCGGGCTTTTTAAGTTCTTTTATTCTCAACCCCTTGCAATTCGAACAACGTATACAGGACCCTGGTTCATAATGGGTAAATTCGGGGTAAATCCGGCCATTTTTAACGATAGTGGCATTGGCTAAATACTCTATATCGCCCGAACCGATTTTTTCAAGTATCGGTTTGATATAAAAATCAAATCCCGCGGAAATTATTGTTATCGGATATTCATTTTTTTTACAGTAAGAAACAAATTCGCCGAATCCTTCCGTAATTTTCTGGGAATTTATAAAATCCCGCACCTGGGCCGCCGGGGCCGGATACTCGTTGTAAATATCGCATTCACCCTTAAGGCAATCCACCGCGGTTATTGTTCCTTCGCGGTATCGCCTGACCACATCTTCGGCTTTGCCGTGCGCGAACACTTTGAAAAATGTATATCCCACATCAATCGTGGTAACGGTCCCATCGAAATCTAAAAATATATGATACTTCAATTAGTCAATCTCCAAATTCCCGCTAAAAACATCATCAGTAATAGTATTAAAGCGTAATAGGAATATTTTGTTTCACCAGCTTTTCGTAAATATATCGCGGCAACAATTACTCCCGCTACCGGCGTGGCCGCAGTAATAGCGACCCCGATTCCGGCCAATAATCCCGCGAAAGGCATCTCCAACAATCGCGCGATAATCGCAATCCCAAAGCAGGATGTTATTACGATTCCTCCAATGTACAAGACTTTTGATATTTTCGCGGCTATATTCATAGTAAAGTTATCCCGAAATGCTTCAAGGAAATTGTCGCCGCCGTATATAAAATAATGATGACAAATATGTATTTTATTATTGATGAATGAATCCGGGTTGTCATCCTGGCCCCTATCCCCGATCCCAGATAGGTGCCAAGTATCAATGGCGCCGCGATCTGATAGTCAACCATCCCTCTAATCAGGTAGACAATACTACCGGCGGCGGTCGTAATACCTATCATATAAGTCGATGTTGCCGCCGATACCTTTATCGGTAGCTTTAAAATCAGATTCATAATCGGAACTTTGATTATACCACCGCCTACGCCCAATAGCGATGATAAAATTCCGCCGACGAACGACAAGGCCAGCACGATATATTTGATCATGCCCACAGGCTCAGTATGTCTGTATTCCATATTAGAATCTTTTCCGTTTTCTTTATTTAGAATCATGGTGATAGCGGTATAAAACAACAGAATTGAAAACATAACTGCTAAAATAGACTGCCTTACTAATAGCGCAATCATCCCGCCGCAAATGGCCCCGGCGACCGTGGTCGTCTCCAAAAACAACCCAAGCCGAAAATCAGCCGTGCCGGAATTCAAGTAGCGGGACGCGCCCCCAATCGAAGTCGCACAGACAGAAATCAGACTTATGGCGACAGCGCTTTTTATAGGCACATCGAAAATTAAAACCAATATCGGAACAATCATTACGCCGCCGCCAATACCAACCAACGCTCCCAAAAAACCGGCCAGAAACCCGCACATGATTATCGTTAGAATTAACATTTATTAAAAATAACTATTCAGGAGATGAATAGCAAGCGCGCTAAGCAAAATATGATTTTAAATAATGCGGCAACGGATTAAAGATTGGTCAGTAAATTCGCATACGAGCTTGGATTGGCCATGACCTCGCGGGCTTTAACTATTTCTTGATGCTTTTTCAGCCACACTAATTCAACGGTTTTGCGGATTCCCAGGCATTGGTCGATAAAATTTTCATATAACATATCTCTCAATTGGCCCCTTACCGATCGTAATTCCGCTATCGATCGTTGTGTCAAAATCCCTTTTATGGCTTTGAGATGTTCATCCAGGCGCGGATCATTTTGGGCGATACTTCCTTTTCCCGCGAATTCTTCAAATGCCAATTCGGCCGGATTTTCATATTTAAAGCCGGTTCTTTTCAAGAAATTTTCGAAATGATCCAAAAGTAAATCATTCACCTCGAAATCATCATCTATCCGATTATGAGAACTGTATTCTTCGATAAACTCTCCCAGATATCCCTGGCCGACTATTTGCTTAAGTATCGGCGCCGGCGACAACTTTTCGATATATATATCCGGGATAATTCCGCCGCCGCCAAAAACAGGCCGATTGGAATCGGTCGCATAAATTGGGGACTTTTCGGCTCTGACTCCACCGGTCGTTAATTCGCTTGGGATTGTGTCTTTTTGAATACATCTATCGGATTGCGTGTAGTATTTGGCGGTCGTTAATTTTATATCGGAACCGGAAATGAAATGGAATATATGCTTAACAAGG
>CAZTNJ010000031.1:0-4814 GCA_964614835.1 uncultured Ignavibacteria bacterium
ATCATGACATCCAGGCCAGTATCAAGCTTTTTGATTCGTTCAAGTATATCGAGTCCATTCAACCCGGGCATTTTGATATCGAGCAAAACGAGATCGGGCTGAGAGGTTGGCGCTTTTTTAGATAATAAGCTTAGCGCTTCCTGACCATCCCGCACCGATTCAATTTCAAAACGTTCTCCCAAGCCTTCCGAAATTATCCAGGGGACCTTGGGATCATCGTCGACAACCAGGATTTTAACTTTTGTTTCCATAACTAAATCGGTAAATCGATTTTAAAGGTTGTACCTTCGCCGACCCGGCTATCGACAGTCAGTCTGCCATTATGCGCCGAAATTACTCTTTCGACAATCGCCAAACCTAGGCCGGTACCTGTTTCTTTTGTTGTATAATACCTTTCAAATATTTTAGGCAATTCTTTTTCGGGGATACCGCAACCGGTATCGGAAATCGTCACATGCACGTATGGTTCCGCCTGAGGATGGGGTCCTATTTTTACGATTAAGCGGCCTCCCGCATCCATGCTTTCGACCGCGTTTAAAATAATATTGAGAAATGATTCTAAAATTTCGTTTTTGTTGATTTCGATATCAGGAACCGTATCGCAAATCAATTGGAAATCGATATTCTTTTTCTGGAAATCGCGGGCAAGCAACCCGGAAGCCTTTTCTATCACTTTCTTGAGAGATTCCTTTTGCGTCTAGTAATTGGTCGGATTAGCGAAGTTTACGATTTCTTTTACCAGTTCTTGAAGACGATTTAGTTCTTTTTCGCTGCTTGTAAAAAACTCATCGGCAATCGGGCCATCGAATTTATCCCGGTAAATCTGGATATTGCCTTTAATGTTGGTTAAGGGCTTTTTTAAATCGTGGCAAATTTCGGAAATCATCTTGCCCATTGATACTAATTTAGTTCCATTTAAAATGGCCTTTTGCCGTTCATATATTGAAGCGGCTTGGGCGGCCACGATTGTCGATAAATTTTGTCCTGTCGCGCTAATTGCGCCATCCGATAAAATAACCATAAAACCCGAAATCGCTCCCCTTAATTGTACCGGTATAATCTCGGTTGCAAACTTGTTCCTGGCGGCATACTCTGCAAAGGAATTCAGTAGTTGGCCGCTTATACTATCTATATCGACACCCTGCCCTATTCCTATAACTTCTTTAGCTATTTTTAGTTCAGTCGGAAACAGTCGTCCCGGGCAGCAGATTTCGGATTCGTAATGAAGCTCAAGTTGCAAAGAATTCGTTCTCTCTATCAGCCCGAACCAAAAGATTGCCTGAATATTATGAATCAATTTGCGCATTTCAAAATAGATTGTTTCTCCGACTTTGTCAATATCGTCGATAGTTGAGATTTTACGGGTAATATCATAGAGGATAGACAGTTCATTGATCTTTTCGACTCTCTCGCCAAAAATATTGGCCCTATCAATCGCGATTGCCGCCTGGGCGGCCAGCGATGTCAGGATTTTTAGGTCATCACTATCAAAAGGCGCGCTGTTTACTTTATTATTGAGATTGATCACACCAAGGATATTTCCTTTATACTGAAGCGGCACCGAGATTAACGATTTCGATTCGTAATGCTGGCGATTTATTCTCGAGAATCTTTGGTCTTTTTCAATATCGGCAATCATTAGAGGTTTGCCGGTTTTGGCTACATAGCCGGAAATCGAACTGCCGACTTTCATACGCGTATTCGACACGATCTCGCTGGCCAGACCGCAAGCGGCTCCGATATAAAGCTCCTGATTATTTGGATCCAGGATCATCACCGAACCGATGCGCGCCCCGATCACGTCAATAGCTAATGACAGTATCTGGGTCAAAGCTTCCGTTAAATCTATTGTTGAAGCCAAAATTGTACTGGCGCTGTATAGGGCATCGAACTGCGCCAGAGATTGTTCCAATTTAGTGTTGGAAATTGTCAGCTCATCGAGCAGCCGTTCTTTTTCAAGGGCCGTATGACGTTTCTCTAATGATCGGGCAATCGTTATTTTCAATTCTTCGAATTCTATAGGTTTTGCCAGATAGCCAAAGGCACCCTGATCGACCGCCTCCTTTGCCGATGCCAATGAGGCGTAGCCTGTCATAAGAATGACTTCAAGATACGGGTCGTTCTGACGGGCTTTGCGAAGGATTTCCAGGCCGGATACTTTTGGCATTTTGATATCGGTAATGACAAGGTCAAAATCCATTTCGGTTAACAGTTCCAGGGCCTTAGCGGAATCGGTTGTCGCGGCGACCTTATAGTTTTCCATCTCGAGCAGCGTTTTCAGGCTGTCGCACATCCCCTTTTCATCATCAACAAGCAAAATACTGGCTTTATGATTCATCAGAGCGTTTCAGCGGCAACGTTATTATAAACGTCGCCCCTCCTCTTGCATTGTTACGAACGGTTATGTTTCCTTGATGCCATTGGATTATCCCATAGCACACGGATAATCCCAGCCCGGTGCCTTCATGGCCCGGTTTGGTCGTAAAAAACGGTTCAAACACTTTTGAAATTACATCTTTGGGAATCCCCGGTCCGTTATCGCTGACTTCAATAATTATATTATTGCTATATATTTTTGCGGCGATATCGATCTGGCCGCCATTAGGCATGAAATCGCGCGAATTCATCAGCAGGTTTAAAAATACCTGTTTTAGCTTTTCCGGAGAGCCGGGAATAATCGGTATTTTATTGGGTAAATCCAGATTGACGTCGATATCGGCATTGGAAAGCTGATTCGATAGCAGAGCCAGCGATTCGGCAATTACCCGTTTCAGGTCAACCTGGTCGATTTCCTCTTGTTGAGGCCGGTAGAAATCCAGCAATTGCCTGACGATTCCGGCTATCCGCTTGACCTCTTCTTTAAGTATTTTTATATAATTAGAATGCACGTCATCCGGTAACTTGCGATTGGATAGTATCTGGAGATAGTTGCTGATAATACCAAGCGGGTTGTTAACCTCGTGGGCAATTGAAGCCGATAGTTTGCCCAGCGCCGCCATCTTTTCAGTTACGATTAACAATTGCTGGGCATGTTCCAATTCCTGCCGGGCTTCGCGCTCACGTACATATAAACTTGAATTTTCGAGCGCGACCGAAAGCTGATTCATCAGAAGCGATAGAAATTCTATATCGTTTTCGTGATAGCCCGCGCCAGATATTTTGGCCGGCAAGAACAATAGTCCAAGAAGCCTGTTTTTCATTATTAATGGCACCACGAGCTGGATATTATATTGTCTTAAAATCGCCAGTCGTTGTTTTTCTATATCGAAATTATCTTCGAGTTGGCTCACAGTAAGCGGTTTGCCATTTCTGATAATGTTTTCGATTTGAGGCGCGCCTGGGTCAATGGAAATATCAGACAGCTCTTCCGGATCGATGCCCTTGGCGTAAATCTTGTTTAGTATAGGCGATTCGGGGCCGGCAGTAATAATTGCCGCGCTTTCCACTCCCATTTGGCCAAGGCAGGTTAGCAGAATCGCATCGATAAGCGTATCCGTATCAAGCATAGATGATAAATGGCGCGAAATTTCGAAAACGGTATAAAGGTCAAATATTTTGCGGCGAAGACGCCGGTTGCTTTCGGAAAGCTCCCCGAAACGTTCGGCAAGTGATTCAATATTTGCGAGATCCTCGCCGTGGGTCGAGTCGATTGGTTCCAATTCAGCCATCATTATTACTTTCGGCAATTAGGGATTTAATGTTAATAATCGCCTTCGCATCATGATCCCCGGTATGCGATTCGGCAAAGTAAAACATCTGAACTGATTA
Source organism: uncultured Ignavibacteria bacterium (assembly GCA_964614835.1). Lineage (GTDB taxonomy): Bacteria > Zixibacteria > MSB-5A5 > UBA10806 > 4484-95 > JAAYTW01. Next base: position 3,769 of record CAZTNJ010000031.1, read on the forward strand.
TAGTAACAAAGAGTTAACTATTGTCAATAAAGAAATGTAGCCGGGTTTTTGTATTGCTTTGATAACGGCTTAATCATATAATGCGATTTGAAATTAAGGATAGTATGTTCAGGCAATTTGGATGCGTGAAGGCGTAGTAAATTTTAATTGAAAGTGATGGGATATCGCCGATAGTCAAATTATTTTATCGCAAACCCTTACTTTAATATATTAATGCAATATTATGACCAATAACGAATTAATTGACATATACATTAGCTCATTGAATGACCTGATTGGAATCGACGTGGTTTACGGAGGGGCGGGAGAAATAATTTTTAAGGGCCAACTCAGAGATGAGTTATTAATTTCTGATTCTACGATTGAGGCTCGCTTGAAGGGACTTCCAGGCAACCCACAATTATTGAGTGGTCGGCCCAAGGTGGTTATCCGAGCGCAAGTACCCGGGGAAATTGCTAAGCGACCCATTCCCTGGCTTAATATCGTAATGTTTATCCTGACGGTTTTTTCGACAATACTAAGCGGCGCCGGGCTTGAAGGAATTGACATTATGGGAAAGCCATCATTAATTTGGAACAACCCTCTTGACGTTTTAAAGGCCGGGATTCCGTTTTCGTTCGCGTTACTGGGGATATTGCTGTTTCACGAATTCGGCCACTATATTTTATCGCGTCGTAATGGCGTTAAGGTTACACTACCGTTTTTTGTGCCTTTTCCCAATTTTGTGGGGACTCTGGGCGCGGTCATCAAATCTAAATCTCCCTTTATCAACAGACGGCAACTTATGGAGATGGGCGCCGCTGGGCCATTGGCTGGGGTTGTGCTGGCGATTCCGTTTTTAGTTTGGGGGATGGCTCATCCAAGATTTATACCAGAACCGATAAGTATGGGAGGCATGATAAATCTTGGTTCATCTCTTCTAATATACGCAATCGATAAATTAGTATCGCCGATTCCTCCGGATGGTATGATAAGTATAATGCATCCGGTAGCTTTTGCCGGTTGGGTCGGACTTTTGGTGACCATGTTAAACCTCATGCCGATCA
>CAZTNJ010000031.1:4824-9688 GCA_964614835.1 uncultured Ignavibacteria bacterium
CTTATACTTAACGCGCTATTCGGTATGATTCAACACAAATTGGCATACCTTTTTATCGCGCTATTAGTGGCATTATCTTTTTACTGGATGGGGTGGCTAATCTGGATTGTTTTTGGTTTTATTCTCAAACCAAGCCACCCGCCCACGGTGTTAGATGATATCCCATTGGAAAGAAAACATAAAATAATGGGATATCTCTGTATCCTACTATTTATCATCTGCTTTATGCCGGTGCCGATTTCTATTATAACCTCATAAGTTTAACGAAGATTTTATAGTAATTTTCGGATTGGTTCCGCTAAAAAAATCCGGACTGATGCCGATTTTAAACATGGAAAATAAAAGGAGGTATCGAAATATGTTGGCTAAGAAAGAAGCAACCGCCAATTCTTTACCTAAACCGGGTTTAGATGGAATCTGCCCGCACTGCGGGCGGCCAACCCGTTTTCTACATGCCGAACAATTTCCGGGTGATGGTCCTTTTATCGCTTATCGGGAGCCAATTGAAAAACAAAAAACGCCGCTTGTCCAAGTACGTAAAATGAAATGCAATCGGGAAGATTGTGGTCAGTTAGTGATTACTTTAGACAGCCCTAATTTCATTGGACTGCTTCATCCCTATCAAAATATTTCAAAAAACTAGCAATCGCAATTTGGCATGGGGGGTAAGGTTATCCTTATCCCCCGGTTACAGAATCATGATATCGATTTTGTTTTAGCCTTTTATACTGGCTAAAGGAATAAAACGCGCTACCTTACGTGAGATGCCCAGATTATGAACGGCGCTTACTACCTGTTCGACATTTTTGTAGGCAAATCCGGCCTCCTCGGCCAACCCCCTTAACGATGCGGTTCGCACCAAAATCCCCTGTGATTCCATCTGGGTTCTCAACGCGGCTCCTTGAACTCTTTTCATGGCGGCCGCTCGTGACATAGTGCGACCAGCGCCGTGGAGCGTACTTCCGAATGTCATTTCGCTGGCTTTGGCGGTGCCCACTAAAAGGAACGATCCGGTCTGCATCGAACCGCCGACCAACACAGGCTGGCCAATCACCCGATATTTTTCCGGCAGATCCGGCGATCCGGGGCCAAACGCGCGAGTTGCGCCTTTACGATGCACGATGACTTTTTCAATGCCGCGGCCGGTATCGTAGCTTTCAATTTTGGCAATATTATGGGCGACATCATAGACAAGATTCATCGCGAGTTCTTCAGGCTTTTTGTGGAATACCCGCGAAAAAGCCTCTCTTATCCGATGGGTAATTACCTGGCGATTGGCAAAAGCGGCATTAGCGGCGCAAGCCATCGCCCCATAATACGCCTGCCCTTCGGGCGATTTGAATGGGGCGCAGGCGAGTTCGCGGTCGTTTGTATGTATACCGTAGCGTTTCATTGCCTGTCCAAAGCTCTGAAGATAGTCTGTTCCTATCTGATGACCGAATCCGCGTGAACCGCAATGCACCATCACGGTGATTTGATTATTTTGCTCAATTCCCAGCATTTCTGCTATTTTTCTGTCGCATTCGTTGTCGAAACTGACTTTCTGAATTTCCAGATAATGATTACCGGAGCCCAGTGTGCCAATTTGATCAAAACCGCGTTCGCGGGCCTTGGCCGATACGGTTTGCGGCGTGGCCCCTGGTATTTGTCCACGCTGTTCGGTAAAATCAATATCGCTTTCCCAAGCGTAACCATTCTTATGGCACCAGGTGACGCCATCGGTCATAAGATTGTCGAACTCTTTATTATTTAATTTAACAAATCCCGATGAGCCTACCCCCGAAGGCACCAACTTGAACAGGGTATCGATTAATTCTTTTAATTTCGGTTTTAGTTCATCCTCGGTAAGATTAGTTTTAATCAAGCGTACGCCGCAATTGATATCGAATCCGATACCGCCGGGCGAGATTACGCCATCATCCAGGCCAAACGCGGCCACCCCGCCAATCGGGAAGCCATAACCGCGGTGGCCATCCGGCATACAGAGGGCGTATTTGCGGATTCCGGGAAGACAGGCGACGTTGGTAATCTGTTCGATTACCCCTTCATCGAGGTTTTTCAAAATCACTTCCGAGGCGATTAATCGGGCCGGGACTATCATCCCCGTTTTGGCCGAGGCCGGAATTTCCCACGTGAATTCATCTATACGTTTCTTATCCATATACTATAAATCCAGAATGACCCTGACACTGTAGCCGGAGTCGGTTTTAACAATTTCAAGTTTATGATAGGTAGCGGCTTTGACATCGATTTTGGGTTGATGTTTTTGCCGGTCAAATGGTTCGCCTATCGCTTTACAATATAAACAATAATTATCGGAGATTTCGACAAGAAATTGGCTGAAAAGCATCTTTTTGGTGTCTTTTAAATAAATCAGTTCAGATAAATATCCGACCAGGAGGTCCTCAGGGGATTCCGCATTAATGTTGAATTCGACCGGGATTTTGCTTTCAATTAAATCAATGTCAGATATAGCCATAAAAATGGCTTTGCCGCATTCGACGAAGAGAGATTCGAGCGATTCGGCGACGGCCTCGAATTCGAAATCGGCAGTAGCGCCATCGTCGATAATCCGAATTGGAGTCATGTTAGATGGCCAGTTTTCTGGTGTCGGCGCAAGCAAGCGCGAATACCGTTATCTTACCGGCGCCCGCAGAATGCAACACCCTGGATGCCTCCATACAGGTGGCCCCGGTTGTCACGATATCATCGACCAATAAAATCGATTTTCTTTTAATCAAATCGATGTCTTCAACCGCGAATATATCCTTAACGTTCAGCCAGCGTTCTTTGGCGGATAAATTCGCCTGGAGGCGGGAATGTTTTGTTTTGTAGAGAAGGTTTGGATTTGTCGGCGCGTTTAAAATACCGGCAATCTTTTCCGCTATTATGTCCGACTGATTGAATCCCCGATATCGTTTATCGTTTTGGCGAAGTGGAATTGGCACGATAATATCGCAATCGATCATCGATAATCGTTCGCGCATGACATTCAGGGCCATATCAATCAAGAATTGTCCAAGTTTCAAATCCCCTTGAAATTTGAATCCATGAATAAGCGATTTTATAGTATCGGTGTAGTCGCTCCAATAATACATCTGCGGCATAGGAAAGTGGATATCAATCGCGCAGCCGCAGTTGACCGCCTGCGGAGCGTGGCAAATCAAGCATACCGGCCCTTCACCGTGGAAATCTCCAAGGAGGCGTGAACTGCAGGTATCGCAAAGCGGCAGATGATTGTTTTCGAGATTAAGCCCGCATCCCGAACAAAGCGGCGACGAAATAAACGCGAACAGGTCATCCAGAAGCAGACGTGACCTGCTATTTAACTCCGACAGCAGTTTGAGCATTTTTTCTTTTAAGGTAGATAAACCACCAGATAGCGATAATCAAAAGACAGAAACAGAGAAATTGATTGCGCGAAAGGCTTAAAGAACCGACTTGCATGAATACCATGGAATCTTCATAGTAGCGGAAGAAGTCTATTATAAAGCGCCAGACGCTATACATGGCAAGGCCGATCCAGAAAGTATAACCATTGAATGTTTTTTTACGTTCGGTTAAAATTAAAGCGCCGGCCAAAAGAAAACCGGCAATAGATGAAAATATCTGGGTCGGCCAAATCGCCGTATTTGGGAATACCCAGCCCGCCATCGAATCGGGAGGGAATATCACTCCCAAATGCGAATGGGTTGGCACACCGAAACAACAACCATTAAGGAAGCATCCGATGCGAGTTAAGCCTTCGCCAAGGAAAAATGACGGCGCCATAGCATCAAGCAAACCCCAGGGGGACGTTTTCCGGATTATAAAGTATAAAATCCCGGCGATAATCGCCAGTACCAGACCGCCCATCATGGATAATCCGGCTATTCCAATCTGGCCGGAGCTTTGAAATGGGTTTATTGTATCGATCCAGTGGCCTGTAAATTCATCGGTATGGTAGATTACATAGAAAAATCTCGAACCGACTAAAGCGGCCACCATGACTACGAAGCACAAATCAACCATCAGTTTTTCGCTAAGGCCGGCTTTTTTTGCGCGCCAAACCGCCAGCCATACTCCAACAAAAAAAGAAATAGCAAGCATCAAGCCATAAGCTTTAACCGAAAACGGGCCTAAATGGAATAATTCAGGATGCATATTAGTACTCCTGCCAATCGCGATTTATCGCTAATATCACTCCGATCAACACCCAGTTGTAAAGCATTGACGAACCGCCATAACTTACAAATGGTAACGGCACGCCCGTTACGGGCATCAAGCCGACAGTCATGCCGATGTTGACCAATGTCTGAAACGCCACCGCTCCCGTGAGACCGGCGGCCACATAACTATTAAAGGGGTTTCGAGCCTTATAGGCAACCATAAATCCGCGGACTATGATTAAAGAAAAAAGCAGTAACACCATGATACTTCCTACAAACCCGAGTTCTTCGGAAACGACCGAATAAATAAAATCGGTGTGACGTTCCGGGAGGTAATCGAGTTTGGTTTGCGTGCCTTTCATGAATCCGCGGCCAACAATGCCGCCCGAACCGATGGCGATTTTTGATTGAATCACATGATACCCCGATCCGCTGGGGTCTTGTCCTGGATCAAGAAATGTCAGTACGCGCTGGCGTTGATATTGGTGTAGCCGGTTCCAGAGGTATGGCGTAGCCATTCCGAAACCGATAAAAACCAGTAAAAACGAAATACTAACCGTTATTCCCGGGCGGGACAGATATAACAACAACAAAAATGCCGCAAAGGCAATGATCCAGGTCAGCCAATGGAATGCCGCAATTAAACTTAATATCGGCGATACAATTAAAATAACGCGCGATATCGGCATTCCTGTCCAGAAAAGCAGGGTTAGAAG
>CAZTNJ010000031.1:9698-16311 GCA_964614835.1 uncultured Ignavibacteria bacterium
AAGTCGGGAAGATGACTATCAGTAGGTCAAGCACAACTGTCGAGAATTTTTTAATTTTCAACTGTCTATATACAAAAAACCGCGATAGCACTATACAAATAGCGAATTTGGCAAATTCCGCCGGTTGCAGACCAAAACCACCTATGTTAAACCATCTGGCCGCCCCGCTTTTAGAAACAAACAAAACCAGTATTAACAAAAAAATCGCGGCGCCATAATAAACATAGGCCATCACTTCATGAACTTTTAATGGAATAAAGTACATAGCTATTGCCAGACATATTCCCAGAATCAGCCATAATATCTGTTTCTCGAAATATACATGCTCGGCGGCAATCGCGGAATTTTTAGTGGCGCTATATATAAAGATTATTCCCAATATAGACAAAACAATTGGACCAAAAACCAGAAATGTATCTAATTTTGAATTGGCTATTTTCATGATATCGGTTTTGTCGGGATTTTAAAATAATACTGTAATATTCTCTTGGCCAGAGGCGCGGCAACAGTGCTGCCGTGCCCGGCGTTTTCAACCATGACGGCGATAGAAACTTCGGGATTAACAGCCGGCGCTATACAGACAAACCAGGAATGCTCGTTTCCGTGAGGGTTTTGGGCTGTGCCGGTTTTACCGGCTACCGAGATTCCGGGAATATGAACGCCGCGAGCAGTGCCTCCACCTTCCTCTGTAACTCCTGTCATAGCGTTTACTAGGAAATCGAGTTGAGTTTGGTTGAGGGGCAGTTTGCCGGTTTCTTTAGGAGAGATAATCGTTTCGGCGCCGTAGCTATCCGTAATCTTTTTCACTATATGCGGTTGATAGATAGTCCCGCCATTTCCCACTGCCGCGTATAGCGTTGCCATCTGAAGCGGCGTAACCAGGACTTCCCCCTGTCCGATGGCCAGATTGATGACAAATATTTTGGTCCAGCCGTTTTTACCATAGCGATTGTCATAATATTTAATGGATGGAGAATTACCTGGCTTCTCGCCGGGTATATCAATTCCGGTTAATTGCCCAAGATGACACATCGGCATAAATTTTTCCCAGAGTTCCATTCCACAAGCCAGCCCCATTTGATAAAAATAGACATCGCAAGATTGTACTATGGCGCCATGCAAATCGAGACGGCCGTGGCCTTCGGGACGCCAGCATTTAAAAACGCGATTGCCAAAACGCTTACCGCCACGGCAAGCGTCGAAACCGCGTTCAGCGCTGACTTTATCAAAATAAAGCGCCATTCCAGCGGTAAAGATTTTCATTGTCGAACCAGGAGGATAAGTAGCCTGGATTCCACGGTTTAAAAGCGGATGAGAGGGATCGTTTACAATTTCATTCCATTTCTCCGCGGAAATAAATCCCGAAAACAGATTGGCGTCAAATTCGGGCGATGATGCCAATGTCAAAACGCCGCCAGTGTTGACATCCATTACGACTACCGCTCCCTGTCCGCATGAATCCAATAAGAAATCGGCTAGTTTCTGCATTTCCAAATCGATGTTAAGTGTCAGGGTAGCTCCGCTAATTGGCTCGACATCATCTCTGTCAGGATATTTTCCCAGTACTCTTCCCTGAGCGGTTACCTCGAGATAGGAAAGCCCGTCGCGGCCGCGCAGGTAACTATCGTACTGGCGTTCAATTCCTTTTTTTCCGATCATATCGCCGCTTCGATAATCGGGATTGGTTTCGATTTCTTTATCCGAAACTTCGCCGATATAGCCGAGAAAATGAGCCCCCACGCCGCTATCGGGATACATGCGTGTGGGTTCAATCTGAAATACGACTCCGGGGAAATCAAGAGAGTGTTCTTCCAGAATGCTTAAAGTGGTAAAATCTATATCACGCCGAAGCCGAATTGGCAGAAATTTGTTTTTCCAGCCGGCCACGATGGTATTTTGAAGATAGGTTTTATCGACGTTCAGGAAATTGGCCAGTTTGGCCGCGACCAGTTTAATATCGGGCACCTGATACGGAACCAGATACATTGAATAAGATGGCCGGTTGCGGACGATGATATTACCGAACCTGTCGAGAATCGTACCGCGCGGGGCTTTAATGGGAACGATTCGCACGCTGTTTTCCATCGATGCTCGACGATAATAGGAAGCCGAAAACACCTGCATGGTCAGCAGTTTTATAAAAATAGCTATGGCGACCAATAAATAAACCGCCATCAGAACCCGGAAATTGAATTTGCGGTCGAGTCGCTGGTCAACCATCAAAACATATTCCTGATAATATACCGATGTTGGATAAATAGGAAGGTGATAATCCCGACGGCGGTCGTGTAAAGAGTCGTTATCAGCGTGTGGGAAAAAATATAGCCAAAATCGCCGCCCAGCATCGCGAATCGGCTCAGCGCCATAAACAGCAATGTATAAATAAACGTCACGATCAGGAGCGTCAAAAATCTCAAAGGCATCGCTTCCATAACAAATTTTTCTTTTAAAGCGGATAGTCCCAGGCCAAAAAACGCCAGAAGCAAAGCCGCCCAGCCAAAATCGGAGGGAGTTACTATGCCCACAAACGCGCCACAGGCAAACCCAAACAACATGGCGGTTCGCGGTTGCTTTACCAGGGCGATCCAGAGGCTTATAATCAAAGCCATATCAACCGTGGCGCCAGCTATAGTGATACGAGGAGCGACAATTATCTGGAAGAAAAGAACGAATATTATCGCGAAAGCATATTCGAAATTGACGATTTTACTGACCATAAAGGATTACGAAGACCTCCTCCAACGACCAAAACTGTACCGCTGGTTTAACCAATATATCCTTGAACAACGATCCGGTTTGGTTTTTTGCATATACAACGATACCCACCCGTATCCCTGGCGGAAATATTCCGCCAAAACCAGATGAGATTATCGTGTCGCCAACAGCCAATTGGCTTTCGACCGGAACTTCGCCCATTTGCAGAAGTTTTCCTCCGCGCCAGCGGATTATGCCTTGCGTGCGCGTATTCTGATCAATAGCTGACACACGGCAGTTGTGATCGGTGAGGAGTTGAACAGCGGAAGTAGTCTGGGTTACGGCAATGGTTTTTCCGACAATTCCATCAGCAGTTACGACCGGATTATTGATGCGGATTCCCCGGTTCGCGCCGACATCAATCAAGATAGATTTGGCGCTGGGATTTGTTCCAATTCCGATTACTTTGGCTGGGACAAGTTTATAAGGCATCTGGATATTGAATTCGAGCATTTTTTTCAGGCGGGAGTTTTCGGCGCGCTCTTCGGCGAAGCTGGCGACCTGAACCGATAAATCGGCAAGTTTTTGATTTAGCGCGATATTTTGCTTTTTGGCAGAGGCAACATCGCTTAGAAATCTATCGAAGGCCGTCAACGGAAAATAAATGGAATTGATTACGCTTGCCGACAATGAGGTTTTTATGTCTATGGGAAGGATAATAAATATGACGGAAAGCAGAAACACTCCCGTAATTAGCAGGAAGTTTCTATTTCTTATAAGATTTAAAATAAATCCGAACATTATTCGTCGGAATCAAGTATTTCGATAAGATCTTCTTTGTACTTTGCCTTAAGGAGTTTTTGTCGATTCTTTTCATTTTTCATTAAAAACGATAATTTGGCCATCACATTGAGATGAGCCCCGATGGCGTCTTCCGGGGCGGCGATCAAGAAAAACAGGTTAACCGGTTTTCGATCCATTGCTTCGAAATCGACACCTTCAGTTTTTCTGCCAAAAGCAATTACCACGCCTCTGACCGATTTTGTCTTGGCATGAGGAAAGGCAACATTATAACCGACTCCGGTCGTTACAAGCTTTTCGCGGTCGATCACCGATTTCAACAGTTCTTGGTTGTTTTTCACCAAATCAGAATTACCGGCCAACTCGACCAATTCCTTGATAATCTCTTCTTTGGTTTCCCCTTTAAGATCAAAAGAAATCAATTTATCGTCAATAAATCGGGACAGTTTTATCATGTTTCCTCCTTAATATTTCTGAGCCTCATCTATGAGCATGACCGGAATATCGCCATCCTCAACACGGTATTTTAAACGACAAGCCGGACAAAGTAGAATGTTTTTAGCTTCGTCATATTCGAGATCGCCTTTACATTTGGGGCAGGCAAGGATTTCGAGCAACTTGGGATTAAGCATTGTTATTACTCTCTTTCATTCATTATATACACCAATAATGCGGTATTTCTCAAGTCTTTTATTGCATAGTTCTTCAGGAGACAGCATTTTTAATTCGTTAACAGCCTGAATTAACTCTCCCTTAATAATCCGGGCGGTTCCTTCATAATCCAGATGGGCTCCGCCGGGAGGTTCGGGTACGACTTTGTCGATGATTTCAAAAGCGGCATTATCGCTGGCGGTAAGTTTTAGCGCTTCTGCTGCCTGACGCCGACGTGCCTCCAGTTTGGCCGGATCGGCTCCCGCTTCCGCTTTCCAAAGAATAGCGGCGCAACCCTCGGGGAATCACTGTGTACCAAGAGTTTTCTAACATATAGACTCGGTCGCCAACACCGATACCCAGCGCTCCACCCGATGCCCCTTCGCCAATTATAAAACAGATAATGGGGACTTCAATTGCAGCCATTTCCATGATATTGCGGGCTATAGCCTCGGCTTGCCCTCTCTCCTCGGCGCCAACTCCCGGGTAGGCTCCCGGCGTATCTATAAAGATAATAATGGGCAAACCGAATTTTTCGGCAACTCGCATCAAGCGTAGGGCCTTACGGTAACCCTCCGGATGGCACATACCGAAATTACGATATTGACGTTGTTTGGTGTCGCGCCCTTTTTGTTGACCGATAACCATTACGCGGTGCTCTTCCAGTTTCGCGAATCCGCCAACCATAGCTTTATCATCGGCAAATCCACGATCGCCATGAAGTTCGAAGAAATCGGAAAAAGCCAGTTGAATTATATCCAGGCTGTATGGCCTTAAGGGATGACGGGCTAATTGCACCCGCTGCCACCGAGTGAGTTTGGAGTAAACTTCCGTGCGGAGACGGTTTCTTCTCCGCTCTAAAAGTTCAATTTCCTTTGAGAGCTCCAAATTCTCGGCCGTTGCCAGATCTCGCATTTCCTTGATTTTGCGATCTAACTCGAGAATCGGGCGTTCAAAATCGAGATAGTCCTGCTCTTTCATTTCCTATTGGCCCTCCCCGCTTTAAGATTTCGGGTGACTATAATGGCGGTAAATATAATGAAAGCCGTTTGTATGACAAACAAAATATTACGGTTGCCGCCTCCAATCGCAAAAGCGGCCAGGGCGAATTGGAAGCTTACCAGGTAAAATAGCCACACCGTAACACGTTCGGGGATGCCCAAATCTAAGAGGAAGTGGAAAATGTGGCGACGGTCGGCAACATAGACTTTTTGTCCGGAAAGCAGCCTTCTAAAAAAAGTGCTGACTATTTCGATAATAGGTACGCCCAACGCCAAAATTGGGACGAACATTACGATAGTGGCGAAGCTTTTCGGCCAGAATAATGAGATAACGGCAAACATGTATCCTAAAAACAAGGCCCCGGAATCCCCCATGAAGATCGAGGCTGGGAAATAGTTGAACTTGAGAAACGCAAACGAAGCCCCGATAACTCCCGCCGCTAATAATGATGGCAAGGGCAAATCGAGAATTACGCTTAATACCAGAAAACTTATGGCGACTATTGCGCTTACTCCGGCGGCTAAACCATCAAGGCCATCGATAAGATTGATAGTATTCGTAATCGCCACCAGCCAAATCAGGGTTAGCGGGATTCCCCAATAACCCAAAGTAATCAGTTTATAAAATGGAATATTTAACACTTCCAGTTTTACACCGAAGGCGATTACCACGCAGGCCGCGATTATTTCCCAAATAAACTTTTTTAAGGGAGATAGGCCCTTTAAATCATCGAAAACTCCCATGCTAAATATTATAAAACCGCCGAGAAAAATCCCGATGATCTGCCAGTAGTTGCGCTCCCATGTTTCCGGCAACAATAGTATCCCGGGGATTAAACCGAGAAAATACGCGGCGAAAATGGCAATTCCCCCGAGCCTGGGAGTCGGTAAAGTATGGATTTTACGGGGGCCAGGCATATCGAAATACCCCTTATCGAGGCAATATTTTTTTACCAGGGGTACAAGAAGATAACAAAGATATCCAGAAAGAGCGGCAACTACTATATAAGTCGGGACTTCAATCATGGCAGTTTCTTTTTCCTATCAATGAAGCAATCGTTGAAAAGATAAATCCAACCGCCAGCATTACAAATAATACCGAGTTTCTAATATATTCATGCCGGTTATACTTTGTAAAGTACTTAAATAACGAGCGGTGATGATAATACAACGATTTTATCGGGTTTTTTCGTGAGCTAACTCGTAATAGATGAGTGATTCGCAGATCGGGCAAATACCAGATAAGAATACCGCGGTCATGTAGTTTTCGGCATAAATCGACATCTTCACAATAGAGAAAGAAACGCTCATCAAAACGCCCAATGCCATCAAATAGAGCCTTTTGAATGAATAGAGCCGTCGCCGGGACAACCGGTACGGCTGAAGGTTTGTCAGGAATCATAAAGCCAGCCCTTTGACTATCAAACCGTCCTATAAGGCCAAGCGGAGAGCGACGCGAAAAGAAT
>CAZTNJ010000031.1:16321-21094 GCA_964614835.1 uncultured Ignavibacteria bacterium
TAGTCGGGCGGATGGCTGAATCGCGCCATCCGGAAAAATTAGAGCCGGCGATATCGCTCCCGGGTGAGATTGGGAAAATTCCACCAAAGATTCAAGCGTATGCGGCGGACACAGGCAATCGGGATTTAGGACAAATAGGAATTTCCCCAGGGCTTTTTCCGCCAGCTTGTTCATGCCTTTCCCAAAACCGAAATTCTTTGGCGAAATTGTAAGCTTGATATCTGGATATTGCCGAATACTCTCGGTAGTTGAATCGATTGAAGCGTTATCCCATACCAGAATCTCAAAAGATTGATAAGATTGTTTCAGTAACGCGCCAATACAATCGTTGATTGTGGCCGCATTATTATGGGTTACAATTAAAATGCTAATTTCGGGCGCACCGGTTGAATTCACTGGTCTGTTCCCAAATGTCAATTTCATCCACTAACGCGTTACCTTAGTAAAATAATTCGGCGCAAGCGTTGGAGATTTCTGCCGCTCTATAGCAAGCTGGTGGATTTGCGTTTCTTTACATCATCTTTAACCGAAACAATCAATTCGGCCAGGAACCCGCCAAAGAACAACATCAAACCCGATACGATAAGTAATATGACCAAATATAATAACGGACGGAAACCTGAATGTTTGATTACTCGGAGATATATCGCGACTAAACCAACGAGCAACCCTAGAAACCCGGAAATCATTCCAGCGGAGCCAAAAAAGAGCAACGGTTTTTTCGTAAACGAAAGCTGAAATTTTACGCTTAACAGGTCAAGAAAACCTGCCGGGAGCCGCCACCAGAAACTAAACTTGGATTTACCCGATCGCCGAGGATATAGCTTAACTTTGACCTCGTCGATTTTAAACCCTTCCCCTGCCGCCATCACTACCATATAGCGATGCCAGCCGGTTCGATAAATAAACGAATCGACGACTTCGCGGGTGAAGGCTTTAATTGAATTAAGATCATGGACTTTCACCTTAAAAAGAATCCGCGATAGAGTGTTGTAGATAAATGAACCGATGCTTTTCAGGCCGTAATTTCCCTGTTTCCATCCCGTTACAATATCGGCGCCGCCATCGATTTTGGCGACAAATTTCGGGATTTCGTTAGCGTGATATTGCAAATCAGCTGGATAAAAACAGATTATTTTACCGGTGGCCTTATTAATGCCGGTTTCCAATGCCGTGGTTAGCCCAAAATTACGGCGATGAGTAAATAGCTTGAGCCAGGGGAACTGCGCTAACGCGGCCTTAACATGGTGTCCAGTTTTATCTGTTGAGCCATCATCAACGATTATCAGTTCGCAACGATAGGAAACGCTGGCAAATAACACTTTAAATTGCTCTAATAGCGGCCCGATATTGCCTTCCTCGTTATAGGCAGGAATTACCACGCTTAGCTTGACAGGTTCGTTACGAAATTGTCGTACCGGGCGCTCTGACCTTACGGGGCGTTCAGTTCGTTCGGGACTAACCGGGCGGTCGGGTCTTTCCGGGCGTTCAGATGGCCGGGTTCGGAAATCGGATCGTTGTTGATCGCGCGAACGAGGCGGGCGGCGATCATCTCTCCCCCTGTCTCTATCTCTGTCTCTGGGGGGACGTGATTTGTATTCTCTTCTGGGAGGGCGTGAATGTGGTTCGGCCTGTTTATCGGAAGGCGCGGATGGCGGGGGCGCCGCTGCCGATTGCGCCTCAGCTACCGGCGTTTCCGATTTTGGCGGTTCGGGGCTATGTTGCGACGTGATCTCCGGTTTGTTTTCCTGAATTGGTTGCGCTGATTCTTCCTGATTTGGCGTTAGCGGCTTTCTTTTCAAGCGCGGTCTTCCAAATTGCTCTTCGTTATCCAAAAAATCCTCCAATTAATGTCATTGTTAACCGGCCTAAAATCGGCTGACCGGGCATTTGTCCCCGGCTTTTTTAGCCGATTTTTGCCTCGAGCTCTCCCCTGCTGATATCTTTGAAATTAAGGTGCTCTTTTTTAAGATAATATAATCCAATAATGGTTACCGGGAAAAATTGACATGACCACAATATTATCGAATATGAAAGCGCCACCGATTTTGAAACATCCTGACCAAACATACCGAATGAATTTATTAAATCAAAGGCGATTATGCAAGCGGCATGATAGATACCGATATACCCGGGCGATGAAGGCAGAGACACGCCGAGGGCAGTCGCGAACAGGACGATAAAGGCCGCCCAAACCTGCGGGTGAAGGTCGAACGAAAGAAATATCAAATATCCCGAGATGCCGGCAAAAACCCACAGGAAGACAGATTGCAGATATACGATGATAATCAGGCGCGGGTCGGTTAGCATCGTTAAGCCAACCGCGAATTTACGGAGTATCGATTCGGTTTTAGCCGCGACCACTTTGGACAACGCTCCAATCGGGGCGCAGGTTAATTTCACTGCCAGGTCTGTTTTTACCTTTAGAATTAATAAAAACCCCAATGCCAGAATGCTAATAAGCAATATCAATAAACCGGCATTTTTTAATTCATCGGGGTAATCGATAAAAATTAGCGTTAATAAAAACGCGGTCAGCAGTCCGAAGCTATCAAAGGCGCGTTCGGCCACAACGGTCGCGAACACGGACGTTTTGCTCAGTTGGTGTTTCTGTGAAAGCGATAAGGCCCTGATAACCTCGCCAACCCTGGCCGGTAAAAGATTATTGGCCATAAAACCAATCATTATCGATGAATACAGCGTGCCGTAATCTAAATCGCGAACCGGCAAAAGCAATTTACGCCAGCGGAATGCCCTAATCCACATAGAAATTATCACGGACATCATCATTGGGATTGTCCAGATGTATGAAGCTTTGGCGAAAGCATCGATTACCTGTTCGAAATCGACATGCGATAATGCGTATATTACTGACGCAATGCTGATTAACAGGCCGACAATGATTTTCCAATTTAATCGCATCAATGGCCGCTTAATATAAGATTCATCAGTTGTTCGGTTTCCAACGCGGTTTTTTCCCAGGAGAAATTGGCGGCGTGAGATAAAGCCCCTTTTTCGAGTTTCTGGCGGTAATCATGTTCCGTGATTATTTTGACAGCCTTCCAAGCGAACTCATCGATATTGCCATGCTCAAAAAGCAATCCCGACACTCCTTCATCAACCGAGTCGCGTAAACCCGGAACGCGGGCGGCCAATACCGGCGTTCCGCAAGCATTGGCTTCAATATTGGTCAGCCCCCAGCCTTCTTTAAGCGATGGATATACCGACAACAATGATCTCCGAAGGTATTCGATTTTGACCGATTCCGGAACAAAACCATGAAATTCAACCCTGTCTTCCAGATGTAAATCTGCAACACGCTTTTTTAAGACGGGCAGATGGTCGCCTGTACCGATAATAGATAGCCTTATGTCGGGAATTTGACTGGATATTTTAGGCAGAGCATCAATTGCCGTCTCAATAGATTTGTATTTTTTTATTCGTCCGACGTAGAGTATCGTCGGTTTTTCGAATTTAGCAATGTTCCGGTCATAATTATAAATGCTGCTATCAATTACCCATTTGAATACATGCACCAGATTTGCCGGAAAACCGCGTCAAACCAACTCCTCGGCGGTTTATTCTGAAATTACCATCATATGGTTATTTCGGTAAACGCTTGAGAAGGGCCGTTCCGCCAGATAGATATAAGTGCCAAGCAGTATATTGATTTCCTTGAAAATCGAGTTAGAAAAAAGATGTGGAATAATAACCAGCAACGGTAACTTATGATAGAGCGGAGTATAGAATGGAATTTTATTGATATCCTCGAATATGATATCGTAGCGATTGGCTTTTATCAGTTTCCGCAACTGGGCCACAACCACCCAGTTAAATGTCGAGCGCGAACCCCTGCGGATAATATTGAACCCATCGCGGGTCTCATTGGCTTTTCCTCCGGGGAAATTGCAGCAAAAAAGGTCAATCTGGTGTCCCCGTTTGGCCAGGCGGCTTAAGATTTCCTCAAGATGGACCTCCGCGCCGCCCGAGGCCGGATGATTTAAATCTTGCCAGTTTATCGCCAGTATTTTAGCCATACAATAGTGCTATTTTTTCGCCCTGACCGCTTTCATGAACCTATCAAGTTCTGCAATACTTCCTGGATTATCTTGTAATGCGGATCGATATGCTTGCGCCAATGAATCGTATTTTGCGGTATCGCCATACTGCTGAGCAGATAAAATCAGGTTTTTATAAGCGACCACTGATTTGGGATTGCGGCGCAATGCTTCCAAAAGCAGTTTTTTTCCCTGCTGGTAGTCGCGGCGATTAAGCAATTCCTGGGCGGCATTAATATAAGCTTTTTCGGCATCTTGACTATTGACACCCGCAAGTAATGGGGCAATCTTTTCAGTTTGGCCGGCAATCGCGTAGATTCCGGCGAGGAACGCGCGGTTGCGCCATTCGTTCGGGAATATCTCCATCGATCTGGTAACGACGGCAATAGCCCTATCATAATCACCGGCATTTTTTAGAGTATCGGCCAACTGTAAAATTCCCGTTATGTAATTATTAACAAGCCGATAATCGTTTTCATCTTTGCGAACATTCGGGTCATTAAGACCCCGATATAAAAATTCGGTCATATAACGCTGGTAAGCCAATTCGGGATTAACTCTCCCTTTGCCTTTGGAAGACACCAGGCGATAAGCCATTCCTTCTTGAATCAGATAGTCATCGAGCCCGATCCGATTCTCTTCGGGAACCGTTAAGGCAAAAAATATCGGGATTTTCCAGGCGTTGGTTGAAATGATATGCTTGACCATCTCATCC
>CAZTNJ010000031.1:21104-23235 GCA_964614835.1 uncultured Ignavibacteria bacterium
TCATCCTGTACCCGCCAGACCTTATTCTGGTCGGATAACCAGCGGGGCTGCAACAAATCGATTTGTTCATCTCTATAAGCAATTGGAACGCCCATCTGGTTTTTCAATTGATGAATATACCAGGGCGTATTGAGCAGGCTCAAATTCACGACTTTGACATCGGTGCGGAAATTATCTACCTGCTGGATAAACCAGAGGGGAAATGTATCGTTATCGCCATTGGTGAACAAGACCCCGTCTTTATCAACCGATGTAAGAATATTGTGGGCGTAATCCCAGGGAATCCAAACCTTTGAACGATCATGCGAAAAATAATTGGCCTGCAGCGTTTTTAATGGCAACAACATCGCGATAATCAAAGCTATCGCAAACAGGGCTTTTTTCCATGCTTTTTTTGTTATCCACTGACCCAGATCCCCCAATAACGATGATAAACTTACGCCAATAAATAACGCGAAAAACATAAACCCGGGCGTGTAGAAATAATCGCGATTACGGACTTCGAGAATGGCGCCGCGTGTGCCATCGGAAAAGTTAAGGTATATGAGCAAGCCGATCGTAGAAGCTAATAGCAGCAACGCAAACATTATCCCATTAATAGGTCCTCGTCGGATTGCCTCATAGATTCCCCATAAACCAAACGCAAAAAAGATGAAGAAATAGCCGGTTTCCGAGTACTGCTCCCGGAAAAATCCGAAAAATCCCATATTCCGATGCGTACCGAACTGATTAGCCCAGGTTCCGCGCCGGGTCATCATTCGGGAAAACATCGATTCCTGTCCATACTGTTTACGTTCGAGAAAGGCTTTAAAACGGTCCCAGTTATCGGGATTATTTTCGTTGATTGCAGGTTTTTCCGCCGCCCTTATAGGGATGAACACATGATTAGAATACCCAACCAGGGCCGCAATCGCGATTGCGAAAGCCAAAATCCATCGATAGGAGTTTCGTGTTTGGGAAAAGACCGCCAGCCCAAAAATCACTACTGAAGCTATTGAACCCCAGAAAAATATGTTAAAGTCGACCACGATCATTAGCAAAACCAGCCAGACCAATACAAACCGGAAATCAGCCAATAGTGATTTATCTTTCGCGAGCAGATAAATCAGGATGATCGGCATGACAAGAAAGGCGGTAAGATGAATTCCTATAGATAAAAATGATAAATAGGAGATCGCCACCAAATATTTTCCGGAACCCGGGCGGCCGATTTTATTGGACCATAGCAGAGTCAGATAGCACAGAATCAACATCAAGAACATGGCCGCTCCGTATACTTCCGCTTCGATAGCATTATCCCAGTAAGTTGAACTGAAAGCCATGATCAAACTTCCTGATAGCGCCCCGACCGCGATACCGATTTTCCGGGCAAGCGCCATCTGAATTTCCTTGAATCCGATTACTAATCTGATTATCAGCCAATATGCCACAAAGACCGTGGCGGCCGAACTTAAAACGCTAATGAAATTTACTTTTCCGGCATCCGAAAACGGCAGGGGCAGAATCATAAAAAATCTTCCAATCAGAACGAATAAAGGAGTACCCGGAGGATGCGGGATTCCCAGGATCTTCGAGCAGGCGATAAATTCGCCGCAATCCCAGAATGAGACGGTGGGAGCTTTGGTTAAAAGATAGATTATGAAACTGAATAAGCCCGCGAACAACCCAAATCCCAAAAACAGCCTGTCTTTATACAATTTCATCGGTTTTCCTTCTTTACGACTTCATAAAAAATAGTCGTTCCGATATCCTTAAAAATCGGTAAGCGATCAAAAATCCTGGAAAGGGTGACATCGAGGCTTGAATTTTTAAAAAACCTGAACGGTGGAAGTCGGAAAGATAGAATAGTCCAGCGTTTCAAGTCATAATCTTTTTTATTGAACGCTTTTTTCATAGCTTTGATATCAAGCTGCCACTCATCGGGAGAATAGCACCCAATCAGCTTTTTAACCCGTTTTTGGCCGATTATTTTCATGAATATCCGCCGGCCATAATAGTAAAAAAAGTTAACGCTCATTCGATGCGGTTCCTGGATAAATATTTTTCCGCCCGGTTTAAGCACTCTGGCCGATTCAGCCAGAGAGGCGTACTGGTCGGGCAGGTGATGGAGTATCCCCAAATAGATGATGAA
>CAZTNJ010000032.1:0-7881 GCA_964614835.1 uncultured Ignavibacteria bacterium
CATACATACTACGCGCATGGCTATCACGCCGGCATTCTGGTGAACCACGATCTTACCTGATGGGTTTTCAATTTCGAGTTCGTATCGCTCGTTCACATCCGATGCATCCTCTCGGAACGCCGCTAAAAATTTCCCTTTGCGATAAAATACTCGTTTAACTATCCCTGCTACCGGCGCTCGATTAATATGCACATTAAATACCGAAAGAAATATCGAGATTACCGTTTGCCCATCGATTGTTCTGATATCCTGAATTCTACCATCCGCCGGCGATAAAATCAAATCGGGCTCTTCCGGAATTTTCCTCTCCGGGTCTCGAAAAAATAAACTGACCAGAGTCGCCAGCACAAAAAATCCGATGAATAAATATAGTGATACAAGGCTTGCCGATGCCTTATATAAAAACAAAAATACCGCTGATAAAACTATCAATGGCAGCGCAAAGTATAACCCATCTTTAGCCATCAGTTAAGCGCTCTTTTCATTATTTTAGGCACTTGTTTCGTAAAATAATTTATATCAAAACAACTCTCAATTTCCTTTTTAGTCATATACTTGTTAACTTCCGGCGAATGCGAAATCATCTCTTTAAAATTTCCGTTTTCTTCGATAGCTTTCATCGCGATCGATTGCACCACCCGATAAGCTTCTTCACGGCTTGGCATTTTGGCTGTAAGCGCCAGAAGTATCCGCTGTGAAAAAACAATTCCCCCCCGGGCAAAAACGTTTTCCCTCATCCGGGTTTCATTTACCACTAAACCACGCAGGATATTCTCGAACAGGTGAAGCATATAATCTATCAATATACACGAATCCGGAATTATGATTCTTTCCACTGATGAATGGGTTATATCGCGTTCATGCCACAGCGCCTGATTTTCCATCCCCGCCAGTGCGTTCCCCCGAAGCACCCGCGCCAATCCCGCTATTCTTTCGCAGGTAATCGGATTGCGCTTGTGTGGCATCGCCGATGACCCCTTCTGCTTGCGCGAAAATCCCTCCTCGACCTCTCCGATTTCCGTTCGCTGCAAATTTCTTATTTCCGTGGCGAATTTCTCCAGCGACCCGCCAATAACCGCGATCGCGTTCAGAAACGCGGCGTGACGGTCTCTCTGAATTATCTGCGTCGAAACTTCCGCCGGATATAATCCAAATTTACGACATACCATTTTTTCCACTCGAGGGTCTACATTGGCAAAGTTGCCGACAGCTCCCGAAATCTTACCTACCGCCATCATTTTTGTCGCCTGGTCAAATCGCTCGATATCTCGAAGTAGCTCGCGGTACCACATCGCCAGCTTAAGCCCGAAAACCGTCGGCTCCGCGTGCACCCCATGAGTCCGACCTATGCAGATTGTATTCGCGTATTTTTTCGCCAATTTCCTCGTTAGAGATGCGGAAGTGACCAGTCGTTTGCGGATAAGCGCCGCCGCCCTTTGAATCGTTATCGATAGCGAAATATCGAGAATATCCGAGGAGGTCAACCCATAATGAATATATTTTGATTCCGGTCCTACATATTCGGCGACGCTGGTCAGAAAAGCGATTACATCATGCTTGGTTTCGGCCTCAATTTCCTCAATTCTTTCAACGTCGAATCGGGCTTTGCGTTTGATTGCGTTGACAGCTGAATCGGGAATTTTACCCAATTTCGCCCACGCTTCGCAAACAGCAATTTCGACCTCCAACCAGGTGGCAAACTTACTCGGTTCACTCCAGAGAATATCCATCTCCGGCAAAGTATAGCGCGAGATCATTTAATCTTTCTTGACCTTTTCCCAGTCGGCCAAAAATTTCTTCAATCCAACATCTGTTAACGGATGCTGAATCATCTGCTCGATTACCTTGAAAGGCACTGTGACAACATCCGCACCCATCAGGGCCGCGTCCACAATATGCAGCGGGTGGCGTATCGATGCCACCAGCACGTTCGTTTCGAAACCGTAATTATCGTATATCTGTACGATTGTCTCAATCAAATCCATACCGTCATGGCTGACATCATCCAGCCTCCCCACAAACGGCGATACATAGGCCGCGCCCGCTTTCGCCGCCAATAACGCCTGCAGCGGCGAGAAACATAATGTCATATTGACATCGACGCCCTTTTCGCTCAATTGCTTAGTAGCAATCAATCCTTCCCTGGTAACCGGCACTTTTATTATGATATTCTTGTGAATTTTTGAAAGATCTTCAGCTTCAGTCAGAATTCCTTTTACATCCAGCGCCGTAACTTCCGCCGAAACCGGGCCATCGACAATTTCACAAATCCGGCGCAATATTTCTCGGTAATTTCCCTTTTCCTTGGCCAATAGCGATGGATTCGTGGTAACGCCATCCAGTACCCCCAACTGCGCCGCTTTTTCGATTTCCTCCACGTTAGCGGTGTCGATAAAGATCATCATTTTTTTACCCTTCCAAATGTTACTTCGTTTAGCACCAGGCCACAGGCCGGGGCACAAAATCGTACTTCTTCTTTGGTTCTATTATTCAAGAAAGTCTCAATTTGTGTCAAGTTTATTTTTGCTTTCTCATAGGCTAACATCAAACCGACCATCCGCCGTACCATGTGATGCAAATACCGGTCGGCCGTAACCTCATATATAAGCAATCCGCCGTAACGAAACCAGCGCGATTTATAAATAATGCACTCATTGTTTTCTTTACGCGAAACTGCCTTGCAAAAAAGTGAAAAATCATGTCTCCCCAAATATTGTTTTGCCGCCCGGTTTAATCTTCGAATATCCAACTCCCTGTTACTCCGATATGAATAGAATCGCGCCAGCGGCCTGGGACTTTCGGAAATATAGTAGCGATAACTGCGCATAGTCGCCCGGCGGCGTGGGTCGAAACCCGGATAAGTCCGGCTTAATTGCCTGATTCCGATATCCCGCGGCAACATCTGGTTAAGCCTATAAATCAATTCCTCCGGCGGATAATCAGTGTTCGTCGAAAATGAACAAACCTGACCCAGCGCGTGTACGCCGCTATCAGTCCTTCCCGATCCCAGCAGTTTTATCTCCTGCCTTGTGTAGATTTCGATAAAATTCTGAAGCTCACCCTGCACTGTTCGTTTTCCCGGTTGAATTTGCCAGCCGCTGAACTCGGTGCCGTCGTATTCGACCACCATCTTATAAAAAAACTGTTTCATACAAGCGCCAGAATAGCTGATAAAAGAACCGCGATAACTATTAGAAGGATATCGCCGGTTCGTAGCGATGGGCTCTTGCCGACAAGATATGTTCCTCGGTGCCCCTTGAGCGAAATCGCGCAGGCGATATCATCGGCCTGACGAATTACCCGCGAAAATAACGGTAATAAAAGTTTTATGTTCATTCGTAATTTGCTGATTGGGGATCCATCGAAATCCGCGCCTCGCGCCCTCATCGCCATTTTTAACATTTCCATTTCACGCATAAAAGATGGCACAAATCTGATTGCGACAAAAAATACAAGAGCCAAATCTCTTAACTTACGCCATCGGAATAGGCTTAGCCCCCAGGCAATCCTCTTCCCAAAATCGACCGGCTCGATTCCCCCTAGTGTCGCGATTGCCACCAAACCAAAATTCGAAAACCGCAGGGAATTTAATACCCCTTCTTTGATCCCATCAACGGTTGCCGTTAAAGCTCCAAGCCTGAATAATACCTCCCCTTCATGATAAAATAAATGGATTGTCATTATTATAAGTATCGCCGGGATACCTACCCAGACAAATTTCCGGTATGCGGATGCAATATCACTATCGTAAAATCCTAATAATCCTAATAAAACCAATAGAATGGATAACCCCGGTAGTGACTGGCAAAACAAGATGCCGATGGTCAGACCAGCGGCCCAAAACAGCTTGACATCCGCGTTAAGCCGGGCTAATTGATTTCCGCTTTTCGCATACGTTAACGACATGCCGCGCAAATATATGCCCTTGAATATCAAGGGTCAATCTTTTCCTTGACTTCATGACGCCTTTTAATAATTTGGCGCCATGTTCGAAAAAGCTAATCACACAAAAACCAACATGATTTTGGGCGTTATCAATGGTATCTTCTTCAGCGGGGCCGGCGCCTTTATCCACGGCGGCGTAGTGCTTCCCTTGTTTATTTCCCATTTGAGCGATTCGAAAATCCTGGTCGGGCTATTTTCGACAATGGAAGCTTTCGGGTGGGCTTTCCCGCAGCTTTTTTCGGGGGCTCTGATTTTTGGCGCGCCCCTCGTGCTGTGGCTGTATAACCGGATGTCTGTAATTCGCTTGGCGACATTCGCCTTAATTCTGGTTTTTACATTTACATTAGGCGACCAGTATCACTGGCTCCTGTTGTTGGGATTTGGGATCGCCTTCACCATCTACTCTCTGGCGGGGGGTATCGCCGGCGTCCCGTTTATGGATATAGTCGGCAAAACAATTCCCAATAACAAGCGTGGCACCTTTTTTGGCCTTCGCATATTTTTCGGCGGCCTGGTGGCGATCGTTGCCGGACCAATAGTGAAAAAAATCCTCGGGGCATTTTCATTTCCCGTTAATTTTGGCGTGATGTTCACTATCGCCTATGTTTTTATTGCGGCGGGGCTAGCCTGTTTTGTTTTTGCCAAAGAGCCGCGCTCCGAAAGCAAAACCGAAAAACCGGACATAAAAGGCAACTTGCTATATGCCTATAAAATATATAGAGAAAATGTTAATGTAAGGCGGCTTGTTCTATCGAGAATTCTTCAACTTTGTTACCTGACCGCCGTCCCTTTTTATGTCCTTATCGCCACCGAAAAGCTGAATATTCCAATTGAACTGGCCGCGACTTATTTATCCTTTGAGATGGCCGGATATCTTGGTATTAATTTTTTCTGGGCCTGGCTTTCGAATCATATATCCAACAAGAAAGTGATGCAATGGGCCGCTTATTGCTCTCTGATTCCGCCGCTCATCGCCCTTTTTTCGCTGTATAAAAACCCCGGTTATTTTATATATGGACTCGTATTTTTCTTCAATGGGGCATCATCAAGCGGCAGTGGATTAGGGTTCCTAAACTATTTACTGGAAATCGGCTCGGATAAAGACCGCCCGATTTTAGTCGGCCTGGTACATACTCTGGTAGCTCCAGCCGTTTTTATGTCAATAATCGGAGGTATTATTATAGAATTGTTAGATTTGGAATCGATGTTGATTATTACTACGACTTGTCTGATTATCTCACTGAACTATATAGCGGTACTGATCGAACCTAAACGCGCTTGATTACCAGGAAATCTATAAATATTTGTGTTTATTTCTGGCATTTCTGACAGAGGCCATAGATTTCGAAACGGCATCCGCTAACATTGTATCCGGCTTTTGCGGCTACTTGATTTTTAAATTTCGCCAGGCTTGATGTGTCGAATTCCTCGGTTTTACCGCATTTCGTACAAACAACATGCCCATGCGTACTCCGCCTGAATGCTTTCTCGAAACGCGCTTGCCCATCGCCAAAATTGACTTCATTGGCGATTCCGCATTCGGTTAAGATTCCCAGAGTCCGATAAACCGTTGAAAATCCTATACCTCGATGCTTTTTCTGAAGCAACGCGTGAAGCTCATAGGCGCTGATATGCCCCCCAGATTCCAAAAATACATCAAGAATATCATGGCGCTGTTTGGTTTTTTTCAGACCGCGATTCGATAAATACTCCCTGAGAATATCATGCTCCGTCATCATTTCTTGATCCCCGCGCAGCTTGAACAAAGTCCGAATATGTGAAAGCAGTAATCGGTCATTTTAAACCCTTTTTCGACACATAATTTCTGATGAATCTCGCCAAGTTGGGGCAGCCGAAACTCAATCTGGGCTCCGCAATTCGTGCAAATCATGTGATCACGCCTTGGTTCGTCGGTTATTTTCTGAAAATGTAAATGCGCCTCCCTGAAACAAACTTTCCTTAAAAAACCCAAGTCACATAATAGCTCTAATGTTCTATAAATGGTTGCCCGCGATGTTTTTACGCCTTTGGTTTTCAGTATTGCGAGAAGGTCGTCCGCCTCAAAATGCCCTTCTGTCGCAAGCGCTTCATCAAGTATGGCATTTCGCTCGGCGGTCGAACGAAGATTATTCTTTTGAAGTAGTTCGGTCAGCCTTTTACGGGCGATTTCAGAATGATTTTCTTGCATAATGATAATTTGTATCATTTTTGGTCGAGGCGTCAAGGAATATTTAATTTTGGCTTGACTTAAAGGATACAACCCTGTATCAATTTATAAAATTATTTTAACTCGGGAGGTTTTAGTGAAAAGATTAACAGTATTGGCGGTGATAATCCTGGCGATAGGGAGCATGTTTGCCGGATGCAGCCAACAGGCCGGACTTGAACAGATCATGAAAGACCCTCAGATGAAAAGTTATCTGCTGGGCAAATTGATGGAAGATAAAGCGATACAGGTCAGTATGATTGAAAAAAATATCTCCGATACGACCTGGGTCAACGCCTTTGTGGCCCAATTATCCCGGCAAACCAATCAAAGAGATATTATCCTATTCGAACTTCTCCAGCAACCTGGGACCAGCGAAATGGTATTGGCCAGATTAGCCACAAATCCGGAAATGAAACTTAAAATGAAAGAACTTAGTAAATAGCAATCCGGCAATTGAATATTGGCAAAACTATAAGCCCGGGCATTTGGGTACCCGGGCTTTTCTGCGTAACGAGAAAACGGCAAAGGAGCATTTTATCGATTAAGCATTAATCTCAACTTGATTAAATATTCTTTAGATTGAATAACCAAAACCGCCAGCGACAAGACGCAGATTACTATCATAAATCCGATTAATTCTTTTCGGAACCCTATAGAAATAACTTTATCGAACGTTTCCTTAATCCCAAAATCCCTCGAGATTATCAGGGATCCTAAATTCGACTCGGCCGATTGGAACCCTTCACGAATGATATTTGGCCAGTTGTCAAATATAGGAACAGCCAAGATAATAAAATATGCGACTGCCAATCCTATCAAAACCCACGTCGTTAATCTTGCCGCCGATAATTCCCGCCGCCTGATTTGATGACTTCGAATTTCATTTTTCACGGAACCCGATAGATCGACGCTCCGACAACCCTGTTTAATATCCCGCAAAACCGATTCCAATTCAAAATCAGATTTATACCTTCTCCGGCAGTCCGGGCATTGTTTATAATGACGAACACATTCCGCGAACGAATCTTCCTCGTGAAGCGTTTCTATGAAATCACCGCACTTCATTGACCATCCCCCAGCGAAATCTTGAGCGACTGCTTGGCCCTATGAAGCCTTACTTTTACGCTCGAAAGTGGAATATTTAATAGGTCTGCGATTTCCTCATATTTTAAATCCTGAAAATAGCGGAGTATCAATATCTCCCGATCCTTTTCAGCCAGATGGCCGATCTGTTTGCGAATGACCAGCTTTAAATCTGTATTAGGGTTGCTTGTTCCCTCGGGAATGACTTTATGATCTTCTTCAATTTTCCGTCTATGAACAAGATTCAAACAATGATTTCGCCCTATACGATAAAGCCACGATTTGAAAATTCGCTCGTTCTCCAAATAGGGTAGCCCTTCATAAGCTTTGATAAAAATATCCTGGGCCGCGTCTTTTGCCGATTCGTTGTCGCCCAAGTAACCGTAGGCCTGCCGGATAACGAACTGTTGATATCTTTTCACGAGTTCGCCGAACGCCTTTTCGTCCCCTTCCCTTGATGCTATCACCAGAGCCTCGTCATCGGGAATAACGATTGGGATGATTCTGCGGGCGAATTCCTTCACCGATTGACCGGTTAAGGATGCTATCTTGATAATTGATTCCATCTCTTTGTCTCTGACAAACAATACGAGGGTTTTGTTACTAAAGATTCAAATATATTTTATTAGTAACATTTCGAAATT
>CAZTNJ010000032.1:7891-23174 GCA_964614835.1 uncultured Ignavibacteria bacterium
CTAATAATCAAAATAATTAATCGTGGAGGATAAAATGGAACAAACCGAAGCCGCAGTAGCGATTCTAATATCAATCACCATGTTTGCCGCTTTATCGGGTATAATAATCGCCCTGATAATCGCAAATTTTAAACGCAAAAAACTGGAAATCGAAGCCTACAAAGTAGCACTGGAAAAAGGCTTGCCGGTACCCCAGCTTAAAATTAAACACTCTCCTATCAGCACTCTCAAGACCGGACTGGTGTTTATCGCAATTGGAGTTGGTTTGTTTATCTTAATTGCGACAGGAAACGACACCGATGGTATCGGCGTCTGCTCGATACCCATATTAATCGGCTTGGCCTTGATAATTTCATATTATATCGAAAAGAAAAGCGAAAAAACCGAAAGCAGACAGTTAAACTAAAAATCCCGGATATACGCGCAGGGGCGCAGCATGCTGCGCCTCTGCGATAATTCGCATCAAAAATCCCGATTAATACCTGTATGATACCCCAAGATATATCCGTTGAACCCAATATTTATATCGAGTTGAAATCCCATCGTTAAAATCCGGATCGGCTGTCGTCCAGCGGCTAAAATTGATGGCCATATCAAGTTTTAAAGTCCTGTCTATTAAATAGGAAAACCCGCCAGTAAATGTATTGGGGTCTTTATCTATGGAGTAATATTTAAATGGAATCGGGTCATGATTGAATCCGCCTCGGATAGTCACGCCCTGTTCGGGAAATGAATATTCAGCGCCGACACTTACCCCCAGCACATCGCGGTAGTATCGTTTCACATCTTCATTCGCCGACACCCTGTTCAGGCCGCTCTTATATTCGATTTGAGTGTAATCGGCGTAATTGAAATCCGCGGTCAGGAGTAATTGATTGATATAATATGCGGCTCCGGCCCCGAATGAAAACGGCAACACATATTTGTACCGACCTGTGCCGTAATACCTGTCGACATCCCCGTTTATTTCAACCCGTTCATCATAAACCTGTTTTATCGTAATCTCGGTTGGAAATTTAACCACTGCTCCCATATGTAAATGTGGCCCGGCCGAAAAAGCCAGACCGGCCTTTCCGGTTACACCGGTATAACTATCATCCAAATTGAATCTATCCGAATAGGTATAAGACCCGTTGATACTATCGAACATCTGGGCGTATTCGTCGCTGCCATCCAATAAATCGAGCGATAATCCCACCGAGGCGTTCCGTGATATTTCAATCCCGCCGCCAAATGAATAAGCCCATAGCCCGCCCATATCGTTTTCGCCCCCCCCGTAACCGTCGCCGGCCGTATATGGATTATTCCACCATCCGGTCTCGCTTTCGAATCGGAAAATCCTGTCGAAATTCTTGATTCTGTTCCCCGAAAATGCCAGCGATAACCCGCCCTTGTCCGTCGGTACCGGAAATACCGCCCAGAACGAATTAAATCGCGTGTTATTTGTCTGTGCTTCATCCCCGATAACAGGCGGATTCAAATTAAAAGCCGTTTCATTGAAAAACCGTTGATACGATAACGCTCCCGCAAGTTCAATCCGATGGATCCTGGTCAACAGCGCCGGATTATACCAGAGAGCCGCGCCATCCTCGGCCGCCGCGATTTGCGCCCCACCCATTCCGGCCGCCCTGATTCCCACAAACAGGTTGTTTTCGGTCGCTATTTCATACACCGAATGGGGATCCCCCAGCATTTGACCAAACAATGCCGCCGGAACTAATAATATTAAAACAATCAGTGTTTTACGCATGGTTATCTCCTGCCTCTATGATTTACTTTATCAGTATTATTTTTTTTCTCTTGGGTTGAATTGTTATTGTTCTCTTGTGTTTTATTTGGGGGAATGACGACTGTGCTATCAGTTGGAGTTTCCTGATGCTTCACAGTACTGGTAGAATCGACCGGAATGTACGGCATAAGTGGTAGAACCGTATTTTCTATCACCGGGTTATCGAAATTGCGGCGATTGATTTTACCGTCTTGCGCCAGGCTCGTATCGCGTAGGTCTATCACTGGGCCGATAACCGCGTTCCGATTGCGGTTATACCACCACGGCATCGAGTGATAGTAGAAATAATTCGAACCAACCGCGTGTGAATGGTAATACCACCCCCTGCCGAAATCCCATTCCGATTGCTCGTACTGCGTTTCATTGACAACCGAGTCGGTCAAATGGGATGGCGAGCGAAGGGTCGTATAGCATCCGCCGCCGAATGTTAACAAAAAAACCGCGATGTGAAGCGCGGTTCCTTTTTGCCAGGTTTTCATGCTTCTCCATCAATTCGTAAAGTATTGAAGGTATACGAGACGAATTTCCCGATCGATTACGGCATTGCCTGAACCAACTAATTTTTTGCGGTTGAGAAGTAGATTGCGGAAATCAAGTTCCAAAGATAACTCCGGCGTGATATACCAGGACAAACCCATATTCAGATAACCGCGCCCCAGACCGAATATCCCGCTCCTTTTATTATCGTTAAAAGCGAAATCGTACTCGGCCATGTAAACCAGATCGTAGCCAAGTCCTAAATCCGCCCCGATAAAAAAGTTCGGATCGCCGTCGATTTCGTTTTCCAGCGAATAATTTCCGCCCATATGAACGCTGACATCTCCATCGTAAAACGGATAATTCTTCGAGAGTACCACGTAAAACCCCGGCGATTTCACCAAATAACGGTCTTCGTAAAATCTCGATACGGAATCCTTTTTCATATACATCCCGTATCCCAGCGAGCTGTATCCCACCGCTAACGACGGAAATACGCCATCGGTTTCAACCAACAAATATCGAATCAAAATCTCTGGCCGCGGATTCCATTCCGGAATGCTTTCGGTCAGTATCCCGGAACCGCCATAAGCTAATCCAACCGATAATCTTCTTGCTAAACCGATATTGAGCGATCCTTGAATACCGCCTTCCGGAAAGGACTTAAAATCCACATCGAATGAACCCCGCGGTAACATCCAGGCTGTTGGTATATCAAGCAACCAGCGTGGTTGCGGACGGGCAGGCGGGATTTTAGTTACTCGTCGCGGCGTTCCCTGTCTATTTTGCTGTCGGTCATCTCTTGATGTTTGGGCCATGGCCACGGTCGCGATAAAAATCAGTAAAAAAGCAAATATCTTTTTCATTTTCCCTCCGCCCAATTTTATTATCGATAACCAAGCCTGTCAACCGATTTCGGGCAAATCGTCTCTTAAGTTTACAAAGAACTATAACATAACCAAGCAAACGATATGCCATCGATTTGATACATCCTAATCCTCTAAATCATAATGCGTTACGATCGGAGTGTCAAGCATAGCCCGTTAAAACAGCACAATTGTTGTGCGGCCGGCCATATTGATGCACTATTATTAGTTACCCCAACCGGAAAGGGTATCCTTTATTATATTTTTCATTTTGTCGCATACCGCGTCGAAATATTTATTTGCTTTCGCCGAATCGAAATCAAGTGCGCCCGTGTTTTCTTTATAAATCAGTATCGGAGTAGGAGTAGGGTATGGCGATAGTCCCGGTCTCATTTGATATAGCATTTTCGGATTGTAGTATTCTTTCTTTACGCTGTCTGGCGCGCAGGCAATTATCGCCGCGGTCTCATCAACGGCCGCGTGACCGCCCTCGGTATTGTATATCTTGGGAACTATATCTTCGCATAAAATCCACCAGTGTAACACCGCTACTTTTAATCCCGTTTTCTCGAAAACCTCATAGGCGGCTTCTTTAAGTTCATTCATCTGGCCGCCGTGTCCGTTGATCACAATCAGCTTCTTTATCCCTTTAGATGCCATACTGGTCATTATATCTAAAACATATGCTTTAAAAGTCGCCGATGACACGGTCAGCGATCCTGCAAAACCTAATAGCGAATGGGTAATTCCGTAATTTATGGTCGGCGCTATAAATGCTTTGATCTCCGGAGCGATTCTATT
Organism: uncultured Ignavibacteria bacterium; assembly: GCA_964614835.1. Lineage (GTDB taxonomy): Bacteria > Zixibacteria > MSB-5A5 > UBA10806 > 4484-95 > JAAYTW01. The sequence continues at coordinate 11,825 of CAZTNJ010000032.1, forward strand.
AGCGATTGTTTCCGGAATAATACAATCTGTCCCAAGCGCGATTACCCCATGCGCCTCAATCGTCCCGATCGGCAAAATCGCGCAATCAATCCCTTCCTGCTGTAGTTTTCCGAAATCTTGCCAGGTTAATCTATCCCATCTTAATTCCATTAAAATACTCCTTGCACAGTTTTAATCAGCATCGCCTTTAAGTATTTCCAGGTGGATTTTTACGCATTCTTCCAGCGTTTTCAGATTATACCCGCCTTCCAATACCGATACTATCCTGCCATCGCAAAATTGGTCTGCCATTGTACGCATCATCCTTGTCATCTCTCCGAAAAACGGCGTGGTAAGATTCAGATATGCCATCGGGTCATCCCTGTGAGCATCGAAACCGGCCGATATCATTATCAACCGCGGTTGAAAATTTTGAATTGCTGGAATGATTATATCGTTAAATGCCATCCTATATTCATTATCTCCTCCTCCTGGCCACATCGGTAGATTAATTGTAAATCCCAATCCCGCCGCTTCGCCCGATTCAAATGACCCTCCGGTGCCCGGGTAAAATGGGTACTGGTGAAGCGATACTACCATTACTTGTGGATTATCGTAAAACATCTTCTGCGTGCCATTGCAGTGATGAACATCCCAATCGATTATCGCGATACTATCAGTAAACTGCCTCCTGATTGCGTAAGCCGCCCCAATCGCGATATTGTTGAATATACAAAAACCCATCGCCCTGTCCGGTTCCGCGTGATGACCCGGCGGCCTTACCGCGCAAAACGCGCGATTCCCCTTCGCCGCAAACGTAAAATCCACCGCTTCAATAACCGAACCGGCCGCTTTAAGCGCCGCTTTATACGAATGTGGCGATAAAGGCGTGTCTGGATCGAGCATTACGATTTTATCGCTCGAGATTCCCTTCACTGTATTGATATAATCCTGCGTATGTACAAAAGCCAATTCGTCTTTGGTCGCCTCCCGGCATTCTTCTATAATTTCAATTCCGCCAAGAGAGCGAGCCGCCTTCATAACGGCGCCTAACCTGTTTGGTGATTCAGGGTGTTCCGGGCCGCCATTGTGAAGCATGAACGCCGGGTCGTAAAATACTTTAAGCAACTTTATTTACCGTGTTGAGAATTGCCGCCTTCAATCATTCCAAGTCCATAATAATCGCTCGATAAATATCTGGCGGCAGCCGATTTCACTTCGCCAATTGTAACATTCCTGATTTTTTCGGGGTATGCCATCACCGATTCGTAACCCCGCCCCATCAATTCCCATCGGGCCAATAGATCCGCCATCGCCGAGTTGCGCTGCAGGCTTATCAAAAAGCCGCCGACCGTATAATTTTTCGCGGCCTCAAATTCAGATTCGGATAGCAAACCCGTTTTTAAATTTCGGATCGCATCAAGGGCGGTCGTTCTGGCTGTTTGTGCGTTCTGCGGCGATGTCGCCATGAAACAGGTGAATACTCCGGCTAACGCCCTGGCTTCTTGATAAGCATAAACCGTGTACGCCAACGACCGCTTGTCTCTAATTTCCGTCCAGAGCCTTCCGCCCATTCCACTCAAGATATTTTGACACAGTTTCAGCGGTTCATAGTCCGGACTGCAACAGGGAGCGCTGACAAACGACAACGCCTGCGCCGATTGCGCCTTATCTCGTTTCTCGGTTTTCTTTGCTATCGCGTTCAATCTTACTGACATGGTCGGCAGGGCCGCTCGCTTTCCCCGATTCATATTATGGAAATATTTCATTGTCAGATTTTTAGCCTGATCCAGAGTGATATCTCCCGCGAACACAATAACACAATTGCCGGTCGTAATTGCTTTTCGGTGCCTGTTTGCCAGGTCAGATACCTCGAGATTTTCTATTACCGCCGAATCCCCTAAAGAAGGCGCGCCATAGATTGTATTTTTAAATAACGCTTGATAACTTAACTCGATCGGATATTCTTCAGTTGAATCCTTTTGGCGTTTTATCGCCGCCAGTAAATCTTTTTTCTCTTTCCGGAATTCATCCTCGGGGAAGGTCGGATTAATTATTACCTGCGAGAATATCGATAAACCTTCTTCCAGATTTTTCGACATCGATTCGTAATTGAATCCGAAATAGTCCGGGGCGACTTCATAGCTGATTGCTCCACCCATGCTTTCGATATCTCCGGCGATATTTTCCGCCGTACCGCTGGCCGATCCTTTTAACGATGTTCGCACCAATAACTGTGTGACTCCGTAATTATCCGGTGTTTCCATAAAGGTCCCGCCCAAAAAATACGCGGCAACCGAAACTATCGGCACTGCGTGATTTTCTTTGCAGATTATTGTTATGCCATTTTCTAATATGATTTTCGCCGCCGCCTTATCCGGAAAGTCTTTTCCACCGACCGCCGGCGAGGCTATAATCATAGCGATATCGTCTTTGGGCGGATGAGGATACTTGCAGTATTCGTCCAGACCTACATTCAAATAATGCTCCAGTTCATCAGCCGTGTAATCGGGAAATTTCTGCTGATTCGATAGATATTCGAATGCCGTGGCATTCTCCATCGTAAAATAATTTCTGGCCACCCTGCGGATATCATCCGCCGTGACCCCGCGCAGATGCTCCAGGTACGTATCTGCCAGCCGATAATCCCCTATCGACTCATAATAGGCCAGATTTTGCGCCTGGTCGTTGACATTTTCCAGTCCATGCAAATATCCTGATTCGAGCTGATTTAGCGATTTGGTCAATTCCGCCTGACTTACTTTGCTCATTTTAAATCGTTCAAGTTGCTCCAACAGCGATAATAATAATCTCCGCGGCTCGCCTTCCCCCATCTGGCCGTAGACGCTGAAAAATCCGAATTCTTTATAAGCGTCATAACCGGAACCGACAACATCCGCCATTCCCTGCTTTTCTTTAATCTCCTGATACAATCGCGCCGATCTTCCCTCGCTTAGAATATTGTCAACCACCAAAAGCGGATAATAATCATCGCTTGAAATCCCCGGCACATGAAAACCCAGGTAAACGAAATTACGGTTAATATCCGCGGTCATTCTTCCATATTTGAATTTATTCTGAGGCGGTTCTGATGGCGATAGATCGCCGGCTGCTTGTTGTTTTTTCTGATTCCCGTAATATTTCTCGATTAAACGCAATGCCGAAATTGTATCGATATCCCCAACCACTGCCAGAATAATATTTTCCGGCCTATAAGCACTCCGATAATAATTGCGGACCGTCTCGGCCGACCATGATGCTACCTGCTCTTCAGTCCCCATTCGCCAGCGCCGTATCCGATGTTTATCGAATGCCAGTTCCAGCGTCTTTTCATATGAGTATGACGATGGATTATCGAATTTCCGCTTGATTTCCTGTATGACCACCTTTGATTCTTTGGCCAGTTCGGCCGAATCAACGATACTTCTTAGGAGCACATCCGATTGTATATCTAAACCTTTTTCAAACGATTCTTTTGGCAATACAGTATAGTAGCTCGTATGAGTATAACTGGTGGCCCCGTTTAAAAATCCGCCCGCCGCTTTCGTTTCTTTAGCCACCTGGCCGACTCCCCGGCTGGGCGTCCCTTTAAAAAACATATGCTCCAACAGATGCGAGATTCCGGTTAACGAATCAGGCTCGTCAAAATAGCCGGTTTTCACCCAGGTGTGAATCGCCACCACCGGCAATTTGTGATCTTCTTTCACGAGTATTGTCATTCCGTTGGGCAATTGCCGTTTCGCTACCCCCGCTACTATCGTTGAATTTAGGCTCATGACTATTCCCAAAATCAGTACTGCTGTTATAGCGATTTTAAATCTGACCATTAATCCATCCCTTCATCCAAGAGAATTACATTTAATAACTATACGAATTTACTATGAAAAATACCTAAAATCAAATTGAAAAGCCATGCGGGTTGGGAAACTTGTGCCGATATCAGGATAGCCGTAAATTGAAAGACTCGGTTTAATCCCTCTGAAGAACTATGCTTATTTTTTGAGTTTTTCCCGATTCAATGAAAATCCGCTTCTCTGATTTCCGATAGCCATCCCGCTTGATTTCTATTAAATGTCTGCCGGTTGCTAATTTGATTGGTGGGCCGCAGGTTCTGCCATAGCTTTCTTTATCTACAAATAGCTCCGCTTCCGGCGTCGATATCATCTCCAATAATCCGAAATCCGCCAAATTTTGATTGGGATAATTATATATTGGGTTTATCTGTGGCGCGGTTATTTTTCTATTGTCTTCCGAAAATGAACTTGTGGATTCTTTGCCGGCAGCGACCGCCCGCTTTTCGCTTCTTTTGGTTTCACGCCGTGTAGTCTGCGATTCCATGGTCGTCTGAATGGGCGGTTCCCCGACAGCGTCGGCCGCATGAGATACTTCCGCCGTTTTTTCATCTTGGACAATTGTTTGAATCGGTTGACGGCCCTCCCGCCCAAGAATATCCCATCCCCCCAGGAATAATACAAAGGCTGATATACACATTATCAATCCCACCGCGCCAATCGTTAGCCAATAGGGATTTTTCCAAACCTTCGCTTTTTCGGACTTAATTTCGATGGTTTTTCCGATTTTTAACTGATTCAGAAATTTTTGGGCCATTTTATTGTTCTTATCAAACCGCAGTACGTTTTCGAATTCGCGGGTGGCATCGGCAAGCCTTCCCTGCCCCTGATTCATGAAATAGAGCGCTTTTTCGGTGTGCTTACTGATTCTATCAGCCCGCAATTTTTCCGTTGTCTGAATGGGATTCTTTATGAACTCGCACATCAGCTTCTTTGAAGGCTGAATAATATAATGGCCGATCTCCTCATCCAGCCGCGCCGCCAGAACATCCGCATCCTGAATGCGGCTTTCAATATCTTTGGCCAGACAATTACTTACGATGGTCTCAATCGATGATGTCACATCCACCCGGATTTCTTTCATCGGAATTGTTTGGGCCGCGATTATATTTGTCACCAACTGCTGATAATTATCCCCTTTGAACGGCTTTTCCCCCGTGATAATTTCATAAAGCACGATACCCAGCGAAAATATATCGCAGCGATTATCCACCGGCCGCCCGGCCGCCTGTTCCGGCGACATGTACGCCGGAGATCCGACCATCTGGCCGGTATCGGTTATCGACATATCTTGATGGTCTTTGGCTATACCAAAATCGGTAATCATTACCCGGCCATCGCTTGATAACATTATGTTGGCTGGCTTAATATCCCTGTGAATTAAACCGAAACTATGCGCGTATCGTAATCCACTGGCCACTTCTCTGCCGATAAGCAAGGCTACTTCCAAAGGCAACCGTTTCATCCGGGTCATCATCTGCTTTAGATTCTGACCTTCGATATATTCCATCGCGATAAAATACTCCCCATCCTGGCAACCGTAATCGATTATTGAAACTATATTCTCGTGGTGAAGCATCGCCGCGCGTTTGGCTTCTTTTTCGAACCGCGTGATAAAGTTTTCGTTCATTGTCAGATGACGGTGAAGTACTTTTAACGCGACTGGCCGCTCCAGCGACAACTGCATCGCCCGGTAAATATTGGCCATACCGCCGGAACCGATAAGCTCGTTTATCTCAAAATTGGCGATTCTTTTTGTATTTACGATCGTAGTGCTCATGCTACTATCATTCGATAACAATTTATCTTACCGCGGATAATTCCTCTCCGCGAAACTATAGTTATAAAATCGGCAGGTTTTTACCGATTCATTAGGAATTATAGAAACATGTTTATTCGATTAACAATTCTGTAACCTTGCGAAAAATGGCAAGTTACGCCAGTGTCCGCAAGAATCTTTCGGTGTGATGGGCAGTGCGCGTATCGCCTATCCTCCGCCAGCACTCTATATCATCGATTAGCTGGTTTAACTCTTCGGCGCAGCTAACCATATAAGAAATTTCCAGGTCCTGCAATTTTAGGCCGGCATTCTCAATATTCCCTTTAAGAGCGAAGTAGCGATCCTGTTTTGTGTCGGGGATTTTGTCGAATATTCTCGAATGGTTGGCTGTCAGACCCATCATATAGCAGTCGCCATCAAATGACGGCCCGATTACGGCATCATGAACCTTTAGTATCGCTAATCCTGCCCGGATAATCTCCGGGCTGATTGTCGGATTGCTATTAGTTATAAGCATAACCTTTTTAAAACCGGATTCGAATCCATAATTAAATATATTAGCAGCCCGCTGGCCAAAACTCTTCCCTGCTACAGGTTTCAGAATGATATTGGAAAGCTTAACCTTTAAGCCGCTATCCGCTTCCTCATTTACGAATAATTCCATTAATTGCCTGAACTCCGATTCCGCCTGCGTCGGCCTATAAAATACTGCCACCGAAGCAGCTCCTGTTTCCATGGCCGCCGCTATCGTATCGAACAACATTGCCCGATACAAATACTCGACTTTCTTAAATCCTATAAGCGGAACCAATGGCGACAGATAATTGGCATCTTCTGGGCGATTTGCCAGAATCGCGATACATTCAGTTTTAATTGACATTGAAATTCATCCGATTAGTTCATTATTGCCATATATCGGAATAAACATTTCCGGCCTGAATTTAAAAAACGAAAATCCATAATGCAATAAAATGATTGAATTCATTTTTAAACATTTTAAATAACAATTTATCTATCCGAAAGTATAATAATAAGCGCTATTGGTGGAAGAAAATGAAAAAGATAATTTTAATGCTTATAATCGGAGTTGTGACAATCGTTCCGGTTTACCAGTTTGGTTATGGTCGGCTGATGCCTTTTAGTCCTTGCCTGGTCGGTTACGACAAAATATCCATAGGAAACGTAAACGTTTACAAACATGCCGACCAAACTATCCCCGCCGCTATCTATATCATCGCCGATAGCCTTTCCGATTTGGAAAAATCACACCGGCTTAATTTCAATCGCCCGGCCGATATCATCTTATGTTCCTCCGAAAACGAGCAGCGAAGAATCAACGGCTCCGATATTCGGGCGAAATGTTATCCTATTTACGGAAGAGTCGTCGTATCGCATAAACTCTTAAACGAATCGGCTGAAAATAAAAAGAATCTCTATATTTATTTAAAACACGAATTGTCGCACACCCTCTTATTCCAAAACCTATCGCTCGCCAAGTCTTTTTATTATTTCCCGCGCTGGCTTATTGAAGGCATGGCCGTATATTCCTCAAACCAGTTTGGCGTTGATAATTACTATTCAAAGCAACAGGTGGCTCAAACTATCAAAGAAAGCGGATTTTTCCGCCCCGAGTGGCTAAATGGGCCGTTTCAGCGCGAACCCAAACAGTCACGCCAGTTTCCCCTGACCGATAAAGCTTATTTCTTTTATTCTGAATTCGGGATGATTGTTGATGATCTAATCGGTGTCTACGGTGAAGATAATTTCCATCAATACTTGCGCGGATTAATAACCAGCGATTCTGCTTACGATAAGATATTTTTTGATACATTCGGGATTTCTTTTGACCAGTACCTTGATGAGTTTCAAAAGCGGGTTATCGACCGATTCGCATCGTAATAGTTCGTCAAATTTGTCCGATAAAAAAAGATTTCGAGGGAATTTCCCCGAAATCTTTACTGCTTACTGATTGCTTTAAACAATCGCTATAACTTTATCTTATCCAACCGAATCCAAAAACGGGAACCACTTTGAGAACAATGCCGATAAATATCCCAGCGAGCCGGTGAATATTAAAATACCGACCGCCAGCAGAAATATTCCGCCGACAATTTCAACAACTCTGAAATAACGTTTGATTACCCCCGAAAACGACACAAATAAATTAAACGCCAGCGATGTCACCAAAAATGGTATCGCTAAACCCGCCGAATAAAATGCCAGAAGCAATATACCCCGCCAGACTGTCTCCTCGGTGGCCGCGATTGCCAAAATCCCGGCAAGAATCGGTCCGATACAGGGAGTCCAGCCAAAAGCAAACGCGAATCCCATGGCAAACGAACCTAAAAGACTCATCCTTTCAGACCGCACCTGGAATCTTTTTTCATAATTGAGCCACTTGATTTTATATAGCCCGATAAAATGAATCCCCAAAATTATAATCAGCACGCCCGCCACTTTGGCGATAATCTGCATGTAATCTCTTAAGAAAGCTGAAACCGCCGTTGCCGAGGCTCCCAGCGTGATAAACACGACCGAAAATCCCATCACAAAAAATAGCGAACTGACAAATACTTTTCTGACTGAGGCCGACTTTTTTTCTTTCATCTGATCGATTGACACGCCCGATATAAACGAGAGATATCCAGGCACAATCGGCAAAACGCAGGGGGAAATAAACGATAGAAATCCCGCCGCGAATGCGGTTATCCATGATACTTCACTCATTAAAAAGCCCTTCGGTAAAAATTAAATCACTATTCCGTTATCAGGATTTGTACTTAACTACAAATCATCAAATATATAAAGATAGGACTGTCAAAAGTCAATGGAGGTTTGCGATGAAATCCCGAATTTTACTTTTTGAAATTTGATAAGGCCGATATTACCGCCATCTGGATATCATCCCTGCTGATTTTATCCATTATAATGGCCGCTAATTTTTGCGCCACCGCATCGGCCATCCAATTCAGTTCTTTTTCCGACAAAATTCCGGTTTCCTTCTGCGCGAGTAACCCGGTGTCCTTTTTAAATTGATCCAAAAACCGCTGATATTTGCCGGTATCCTCCGAAACCGTATTCCCAACATCCTGGTAAGATACCGATGGCGTCGGCGCCGGCGGCTTGCTTATTTGATTTGGCTTGCTTCCCGAAACAGGTTCTTCTGATTTTCCGCTGATATCCCGCTTCATCTCATCGATAAACCAGTTATAATCTTCCTGGGATTGCTGCTTGCGAGCCTGAGCCGGGTATTTTTCCGCATATGATGTCAACCCGTACTGGTCATCATCGATTACCAATCCGGTATCATCCAGATTGATTTTCCCCGATGCTTCCCGCTTTATCGATTCAGTTTCCTTAAGGTCGTCCCAGTCTAAATTAAATGGAGTAGTCATCTTATCGTCCTGAGTTTTAAGTTCTTTGGGAAATCCAACCTGTGATTCCATTTTAGCGGTCGCCGATGGCTGTAGACGAGGCGCCCCTTCGGCGTTTTGGTCTACGATCCTGGTTACATTCATGGTCGTGCCCGATCCGGCATACTTTTCCACCATTGCCAGCAATTCTTTGGGCGAAAACGGCTTTTTTAGCCTTCCCCTGGCGCCGCAAAGATCGAGTTGATCAAGATAACTGCCATCATGTTCGCCAACGAGTAGCACCACCGGTATCCCCCCGGTTATCGGGTCGGAGCATACTTTTTTACACAAATCGATACCGCTAATCCCGATCAATCCCAGCCCGCTGATTATTAAATCCGGTTGTTCTTTTTTAGCTATTTCATAACCTTGGTTGCCGTCATCGACACAGGTTACGTCATAACCTTTCTGACGCAGCAACGAATCGGCCACGCTTGTGATTGTCGGCGATGTTTCAACTACGAGGATTTTTTTCATGGCCATTGGCCCTCTCTACTTAACTCAATCGGCACCCGGCGCCTGGTCTATTAATCCAGGATTACTTTTTTGAAAGCTTTTGCGAGGCGTCTTCCAGGATTTTCTTTTCCTGACGGGTTAGTTTATCGTAGCCGACCTTATTTATTTTATCCAAGATTTGGTCGACCTCTTCCATCAGCTTTTCTTCTTTCTCTTTCTCCTGCCATTGCTTCTCGATTTTTTTCCTATAGAAGAAAGCCGTTATTTTCGATTTCATCGAGGCGAATCGCCAATCGCTTTTTAAATAGATAAAACCTACCAGCATCCCCCCCAGATGGGCGAAATGGGCGATATTGCTCGAACTGCCGGCCATCGATGATATAAACTCGATCGCCGCCAGCCCGATTACCATATATTTTACCGGCACTGGGAAAAGAAAATAAATGTAAACGGTCCTATTTGGGTACATCATAGCGTAAGCTACTAACAGACCGTAAATTGCCCCCGATGCGCCCACTATTGGTATATATGAATTAGGTTGAAAAGCGACATTAAAAAGACCGGCGCCCATACCACAAATAACATAGAACTTGAAAAATTCTCGGCTTCCCCAATCTCTTTCTAGTTCCGATCCGAACATCCAGAGGATGAACATATTCATGAATATATGCCAGAATCCCCCATGCAAAAACATGTAGGTAAACAGCTGCCAAACAAAAAAGCGACTCCAGACCAATTTCGGCACCAGTCCGAACAACCCGGAAAAATCTAACCGTCCTAATAAACCGAAAAGAAATATGGCGGCATTGGCCAGTAATAACGTCGTCACCACCGGCGGTACGGCGCCATATCCCGAATAACTTCCTCTATATCCATTCATGATAATTTCATCCCAATGCTTTGGCCACTAATTGTGGATATTCCATTTATAGGATATCTTGCACGACTTTTCCAGCATCGCCGAAACAGAACAATATTTACTCAGCGAAAGTTTGATAGCCCATTGCATATCATCATCGGTTATATCCGGGCTCCAGATTTCGAATACCATACTAACCGATTCCAAGATATGCGGATGCTCCCCCGCTCGTTTCCCGTGAAGCGATACCTTAATATCTTTCAATTCGCGTTTCTTTTTAGAAAGGATTGTCACAAGATCCATCGCTGTGCAGCCGCCTAAGGCCGAAATTAATGCCTCCATTGGACGAGCCCCGGCGTTTTCTCCGCCATGCTCTTCCGCCGCATCTAATACAATTTTATTCTTTGAGCCGGTCCTGGCAATAAACTTAAGCCCCTGGCCCCATTCCAATTCGGCCTCGACATTCTTTGGAATCTTCGTGTAAATCCCTTTCATAATACTCTCCATCGCTTCAGGTTATTCAATATATACCATCGGCAAATAAGCTGCAAGCTTTTCTCCGATAATTAATTTATTCCAACAAAAAAGCCTCTCGTGGAATCCATGAATTCCGTCGATAGGCTTGAATTTAATTACTTTGAGCCCGATTTATCGCTATCCATGTTGCATTTTGGAATGCTCTTTGAGCATACACCTGTCCATTACTACTTTTAATCCGGCCTGTTTGGCTTTTAAACAGGCTTCTTCATTGATAACTCCCTCTTGTAGCCAGATAGCTTTCGCCCCAATCGTAATTGCTTCATCTACAATAGGGCCAACCGTCTCGCTTCGCCGAAAAATATCCACAACATCGATTTTGTTTGGTATCGATTTTAAATCGGGATAAGCTTTTTGCCCCAAGACATTATCCACCGTTGGATTAACCGGAATTATCATGTAACCGGATTCCTGCATATAAGATGCCACCTGATAGGATGGCTGAGTCGATGGATCTCGTCTGCCACACTGACGG
>CAZTNJ010000033.1:0-22806 GCA_964614835.1 uncultured Ignavibacteria bacterium
TGATAGGGCTTAATATTGTTTTCACAGGAAGTTACAATTATCAACAAATTAGGATTACATGCTCGACCGGCGGCGCTATTAGTGAAAACGGCGACCAAATTTGAGTCGGAAATCTTTTTTAAAAAAGACGGGTTAGAGGTCAATGGTAAAAGTATCATGGGTGTTATGATGCTGGCGGCGGAGATGGGTTCAAAAGTCCTGGTGGTGGCTAAAGGACCCGACGAGAAAGAAGCGCTGGCGGCGGTCGCGGCGGTTTTTGCCACTAAATTCGGGGAAGAATGATGGCAGCCGACCAACAAAGATTTACCCTGTCGGGAATCGCTTCATCACCGGGAATAGTCTCCGGGCGAGCGGTCGTTTTAACCGAGAAGCCGATAGAGACAAGCCCGGAAAAAATAAAGCCCGAAAATGTTGAAAAAGAAATCGCCAATTTCACCCACTCAATAGCGCGTCTGAAAAGGGAACTGGAGAAACAGGCTTCGAATATAGGCGAAAGATTGGGATCGGAGTACGCCAGGTTGTTCGAGGCGCAGGCGATGATTGTCGATGATCAGGTGATAAATTCGAAAGTCATCGAGTTAATTAAAAGCGAAAATCAGTCGGCGGCTTACCTTTATTATCAGCAAGTGCAACAGGTAATAGATCAGCTCAGTAAATCGAACGACGCTTACCTTCGCGAGAGAATATTAGATATTAACTCGGTGCGCAATCGCTTGATAGAATTGTTAACGGGCGCCAAAAAGACGTTCGTCAAAGATATTGAGGGGCCGATTGTGGTAATCGCCAGGTATTTGAATCCCGGCGATCTGCTGGGTTTTTCGCTAAAACGCAAAGTGGGATTCGCGCTGGGGCTGGGCGGAGTAACATCACATACGTCGTTGCTGGCGAAATCGTTAAATTTGCCTACGGTAGTTGGTTTTGGTTTGGATATCGATCGAGTTAAAACGGGCGATCGGGTAATTTTAGACGCATTCTCGGGTAAGTTATTGGTGAATCCCGATGTTAAAACGGGAAATTTCTACAGGGATCGGCAGAGATTGCTGTCGGAGTTAATCGGGAAATTTCAGGAAGAGCGTCTTAAGCCGGCAGTAACCACGGACAGGCATCGGATTAAAATTTTTAATAATATAGAATTGCCCTCCGAAGCGCCAAGGGTATTAAACTCTGGGGCGGATGGGATTGGGTTATTCAGGACAGAATATCTTTTTTTAAGGGATACCGCGTTTCCGAATAGCGAAAAGCAATTTCGGATTTATAGGCAAATTCTTGAGAAGATGGGTAATAAGCCGGTTATTATCAGGACATTTGATTTAGGAGGAGACAAGTTTGTCGGTTCGACAGGCAAAGCGGTTGACCCCAACCCGTTTTTGGGGTGGCGGGCGATTCGATTTTGTCTGGACCGCCCGGATATCTTTAAAGATCAATTGAAGGCGTTGCTACGCGCGTCGTTTTATGGCAATCTCGAAATTATGCTGCCGATGATATCAAGTCTTGATGAGTTGATGGCCACCAAACTGTTGATAAAAGAATGCCGGGAGGAATTGGCGGTCGACAAAGTTAAAACCAAACCGGATATACCGCTGGGGATAATGATAGAGATTCCGTCGGCGGCGTTGATAGCGGACCATCTAGCGAAAGAAGCCGATTTCTTTTCCCTTGGAACGAATGATTTAGTTCAGTACACACTGGCGGTTGATCGCACCAATGAAATTTTGGCACATCTGTATCAATCATATCATCCGGCGGTGCTCCAGTTGATAGACAGAACGATAAATGCCGGTCATCGACGCAAGCGGCCGGTGGCAATCTGCGGCGAAATGGGGGCAGACCCATACGGAATAATTTTGCTGGTTGGAATGGGGATCGATGAACTATCGGTCAATTTTCAATCGACGGGGATGGTGAAAACGATTGTGCGACATATCGATTTTCGGCGGGCAAAGCTGATTGCCAGGGAGTGTTGTAAGAAAAGCACGGCCAAAGAGGTCGAAGATTTGCTTGATTCTAAAATCGAAGAATATTGGCCGAAATTGGTTCCGGTTATCAAATTCGTTAAAGGAATAAATCATGCTGGATGAGAAATCGAAAGCTCTGGATAGCGCGAATATGTATCGGAACATCGGGATGTTCCCCGGCCAAATACGAGCTGGAATAAAAATCGGCCAGGAAATAAATCTGGGCGGGATGAAAGTCGGAGGACTTCGGAATATCATCCTTGCCGGTATGGGGGGATCGGCGATAGGGGGGGATTTGATTCGGAGCCTTATTCGGAACGAATCGAAAATCCCGTTCGAAATTCATCGCAATTATGGCTTGCCAGCGTACGCCAACAGCGAAACGCTATTAATCTGTTCAAGCTATTCTGGAACCACTGAAGAAACGTTATCATCATTTAATGAAGGGATTAAGCGAGGCTGCCGGATTATCTGCGTTTCGACAGGAGGAGAACTGGCCAAATTGGCTGACCGGGCAAATGTCCCATGCGCGATAATTCCCTCAGGATTTCCACCGAGGGCTGCTTTGGGGTATTCGTTTACGGTAAATCTGGTGATTTTTGGAAGGCTGAATATTTGTCGGGATTATAGCGCGGAGTTGGCGGGGTCGGCGGAACTGCTTGAGAATCAAAATCGAGTATATAGCTTCGAATCTACCGACAATTTCGCGTTTTCGTTGGCCAAATCGATATCGGGCAAAATACCGATTATTTATGCCGGCGCGGATCTATTGGAGACAACAGCTTTAAGATTTAAAGGGCAGATATGCGAGAACGCAAAGCAGTTGGCATTCTGCAATGTGTTTCCGGAATTCAATCATAATGAGCTGGTTGGCTGGCAGTTGCCATCGGGGCTGGATAAGCAGTTTATCGTAATAATACTGCGGGATATAAATGATAATCCGCAAACAATCAAACGGATGGGGATTATCGAGAAGATTCTGGCGGAAAAACAGATAGGGATAATAAATCTGGAAGGAAGCGGCAAGTATCCGCTTGCGAGGATGTTGAGTTTGATCCAACTGGGCGACTATTGTTCGTTTTATTTGGCATTATTAAACGGAGTCGATCCGACCCCGATTGATGTAATAAATTTCTTGAAACGCAAATTAGCGGAAAATTAAAGAGGTTAAAAGTGAAAGCCATTATTCCAGCGGCGGGTATTGGTAGCCGTTTAAGGCCTCACACCCACACGGCGCCCAAGGCGTTGCTTCACGTAGCAGGCAAGCCGATTCTGGGGCATATCATAGACGAATTACTGGCGCATAACATTCGTGAACTCGTTCTCATAGTCGGTTTTTTGGGCGAAATGATAGTCGATTATGTGAATACTAATTATCCAAATGTTAAAGCGTCATTTGTCGAACAGAAAGACCTGAACGGCCTCGGCTGGGCGATATATCTTTCGCGCGAGTATATCGAAAAAGAGCCAATTTTAATCATACTTGGGGATACGATATTCGATGCGGACCTGGAGCATGTATTAAAAGGCGATTATGACTCTTTGGGGACAAAAGTTGTGGATGATCCAAGGCGATTCGGGATTGCCGAAACTGATGGAGATTTAATAACCAAGTTGATAGAAAAACCCGATAATCCGATTTCCAACCGGGCTCTGGTGGGGATTTATTATATAAAATCGACACAATTATTCCGCGAATGCTTGACCGATTTAATCGCGAAAAACATCAAGACAAGAGACGAATTTCAGCTGACCGACGCGCTAACGTTGATGATTGGACGAGGCTGTAAGATGAAAACATTTAATGTTGACGGCTGGTATGATTGCGGAAAAAAGGAGACGCTGCTGGAGACCAACCGTTTTTTGCTGTCCCAAATCAAAACATCCAAACAATTCAGCGACGCGATAATAATACCGCCGGTTTATGTGGCGGATAGCGCGAAAATTAAAAATTCGGTAATTGGACCTTATGTAAGCGTGGCCGAATCGGCAGTAGTAGAGAATAGCGTAATTCGGGATTCGATTATTTCTACAGGCGCGGATGTTAAAGATTGTCTGCTGGAAGCATCGTTAATAGGCAATCACTCATCGGTGACAGGTACTTATAACCGTCTTAACCTGGGTGACAGTTCGGAAATCGGCTTAAATTAGTTCGCCAAATAGAAAGCGCCATAGTTTATAGAGAAATCCTATTAACGAATTTTCACCTTGCCTTAGCAGGAGTCAATTCTTAGATTGACCGGTAATATAAAACGCCGCAACGGCAAATTAAGGAGGGCGCGCGGCGGCATTAAGGGATGGAATAATGTTATTTGAGAATATAAGAGAAGGCGGAGGAAAGATGCCAAAACATAATTTCTTTTTCACATCCGAATCGGTAACGGAAGGGCACCCCGATAAGGTTTGCGATCAGATTTCAGATGGCGTGCTTGATGAAGTGCTTAAGCACGATAAGAAAGGGAGAGTCGCCTGCGAGGCTTTTATTACCGTTGGTCTGGTTATTGTCGGCGGCGAAATTACGACCAATACTTATGTCGATATTCAGAATCTTGTCCGAAATATCGTTCATGAAATCGGGTATACCGATCCCAAGTACGGTTTTAATTTTTCAACCTGCGCAATTCTTAATGCAATCGGCACGCAATCGCCGGATATCGCGCAGGGAGTCGATACAGGCGGCGCCGGGGATCAGGGATTGATGGTTGGGTACGCTATTAACCAAACCAAAGAATTGATGCCGCTGCCAATCACCCTGGCCCATAAATTGACCCGCCGCCTCGCGGATGTCCGCAAAAAAGGAATTCTGCCTTACTTGGGGCCAGATGGCAAGAGCCAGGTGACGGTTGAATTCGAGAACGGTCAGCCAAAAAGAGTCGATACGATAGTATTATCGTGCCAGCATACGGCTGATATTTTAGATCGCACAGGCAAAAAAATTACGAATAAAGCTCGCGAAGAAATAATCGAAAACGTCGCCTTAAAAGTCGTTCCGGCGCGATACTTGGACAATAAAACCAAGTATCTGGTCAACCCTACCGGCAAATTCGTAATCGGCGGACCGCAATCGGATACGGGAATGACGGGCCGCAAAATTATCGTAGATACCTATGGCGGTTCAGCCGCTCATGGCGGCGGAGCATTTTCGGGCAAAGATCCGACCAAAGTTGACAGGTCGGCATCGTATATGGCCCGCTATGTCGCGAAAAACATAGTTGCCAGCACTCTGGCCAGCGTATGTCATGTACAGCTTGCATATGCTATAGGTGTGGCGCAACCGGTGAGCGTGATGGTCAATACCAGGAACACCGGCAAGGTTCCCGATTCCAGACTGACCGAATTAGTAAAGAAACATTTCGATTTAACGCCCAAGGGAATTATTGAATCGTTGAATCTGCTTCGTCCGATTTATCGTCAGACAGCGGCCTACGGGCATTTTGGCCGGTCTGAAAAGGAATTCACCTGGGAAAGAACCAATAAAGCCAAAGAACTTCTAAAGGATGCTTAAAATGCAACATGACGTAAAAAACCTTAAACTTGCCGAATCCGGCAAGCTTAGAATAGAATGGGCCGAACGTTTCATGCCGGTATTACGTTTAATCCGGAAACGATTCATAAAGGAAAAACCGCTAAAGGATGTTAGATTAGCCTGTTGTCTTCATGTAACAACCGAAACAGCCAATTTGATGATCACGCTTAAGGCGGGAGGCGCTAAGCCATATTTGTGCGCATCCAATCCGTTATCAACGCAAGATGACGTGGCGGCATCGCTGGTGAAAGATTTCGGGATACCGGTATTCGCAATCAGAGGCGAATCTAATCAGATTTATTATAAGCATATCAATAGTTGTCTGGACATTAATCCACTGATTACCATGGATGATGGGGCGGATTTGGTTACCCAGCTTCATACTAAGAGAAAAAGCCAGGCGAAAAACATAATCGGCGGTTCGGAAGAAACGACCACAGGAGTAATCAGGCTGAAAAGTATGCAGGCAAAAGGGGTATTGCTATTTCCGGTGCTGGCAGTGAATGATTCAAAAACCAAACATTTTTTCGATAACCGATATGGTACCGGGCAATCGACTTTGGATGGAATCATGCGGGCTACTAACGTACTATTTTCTGGAGCGACAGTCGTTATCGCCGGATATGGCTGGTGCGGCCGCGGGGTGGCCTCACGGGCAAAGGGATTAGGCGCGAATGTGATAGTAACCGAAGTCGATTCATTGAAAGCAATTGAAGCGACCATGGACGGTTTCCAGGTGATGCCGATGAAGAAGGCAGCGGTTGTCGGGGATGTATTTATCACATTGACCGGCGATATCGATGTGCTTACTAAAGAGCATTTCGCTGTAATGAAAGACGGCGCGATTGTCGCTAATTCGGGACATTTCAATGTCGAGATAGATATCGCCTCGTTAAAAAAAATGTCGAAGAAACTTCGGACGGTCCGGTCGAATGTCGAGGAATATACTTTAAAATCGGGTAAACGAATATTCTTATTGGGCGAAGGGAGATTGATCAATCTGGCGGCAGCGGAGGGCCATCCGGCATCAGTAATGGATATGAGTTTCGCCAACCAGGCTTTAGGCGCCGAATATATGCTAAAAAAGGCCGAAACCCTGCAAAATCGAGTGTATTCGATTCCGGAGGAGATCGATGATTCTATCGCGCGGTTGAAGCTTGAATCGATGGGGATTAAAATCGACAAGCTTACTCCCGAACAGAAAGAATATCTGGCATCATGGGAAATGGGCACTTGAGAATCAATTAATCTGACTATTTCAGGCCGCGGTTTATTCCAGCCGCGGCTTTTTTTATCTTTTTTCAGAAATTTTAGTTTTCTCATTTAAGACAATAAAAGAATTACCGACATACATTAGTGTGGAGAATTAAGAATTTTTGGAGGAGGATTTAATGGCCACAGGCGTAGTAAAATGGTTTAATGACAAAAAGGGATTCGGATTCATCCAGCGCGAAGATGGCGAGAAGGACGTTTTCGTACACTACTCGGTAATCACGGAGGAGGGGTACAAATCGCTAACCCAGGGTCAGCTTGTCGAATATAATTTCGTCCAAGGGCCTAAGGGACCTTTAGCCACCGAAGTGCATAAATTATAGCAGGAAGCTTATAATTATGAAATTTATGCCCCATTATGGGGCATTTTTTTTGCTGATTATTATTTTCGCGCCTTGAAAAACATAATTACCCCAATTACGAAGAAAATGATATTACCAATCCATACCGAGAGCAAAGGCGAGAGTTCTTTAGTATAACCGAATGATTGCCCCGCCCGCAAAATTACAAAATACAGGAAACTGATAATCACACTTAAACCAAGACCAACCGAGCCTCCGGCGCGGCTGGGATTTGACGCCAAAGGGACACCTAAAAGTATTATAATGAAGTTAATGAACGGAAAGCTGAATTTCAAATACAGTTCAACTTGGTCCCTCGAAGTATCCTGACCCATGAGCTTTTTCAGATTGATTAACTCAAGCAGTTCAAAAAAACGAGTATCGCGGGGTTTTTTTAATTTATGACTCATAATTTCCGGAGTCTGCGACAGGAAAGTAACAAATAAGGTGTCGTATTTATTGAAACTGATTTCCTTGTCGCCATCGAAAATTCGTTTAGCCACGCCTTTAAGTATCCAGCCGGAATCGGCCCAGACCATTGAATTGGCCTTGATGGCGATTTCAATCTGATTGTTTTTTATTTTCTGAACCAGGGCGCTTTCGACCGTTTTCGTTTTTTCGTTGTATGATCTGGCAAAAATGACCCAGCCGTCTTTTCCAGGTTTGATAACATTTGTTAAAAGCAATCCCTGAGTATCAGGGCGACGTTCGATTTGGGATTTTTTGATCCAGTCGCGTCTGGCCTCGGCCGGCACCATGACAAAGTCCGAGAATAAAATCATAAGCAGTGAAATAATGAAACCGCTAATCAGAAGCGGGACTGAAAGGCGGTATAGCGACATCCCGCTGGCTTTCATGATTGTCAATTCTTGATATTTGGCGAGGTTGCCTATCGTAAACATGGTTGCCAGAAGCACCGCCACGGGAATTACCAGTACTATTATAAAAGGCAAATACAGAATATAATACTGGATTATTAAACTTACGGGTGCTTTATGGTCTATGAATTTGTCGACGTTTTCGACTATATCAACTATCAGGACAACCAGAATAAAAGCCAATAAAGAGAAGGCGAGGATATAGAGGAATTTTCCAAGGATGTATTTATCGGTAAGTTTCATTTACGCGGCCCGGGGATGAGTTTTTTGAAAAAGTCCAAACCTTCGAGCGAGGTTTTGCGATTGATCAGCCCCACCAGTATCAGTCCGGTTACGCCGATGACGATATTTGGAAGCCACATGGCGACCGCTCCATTTAAATACATGCGGTCGGCTAATTCCTCGCCGCCAATAAGGAAAGCCCAGTATACGATGAAAAATAAAAGCGAAAGAGCCAAACTTGTAGCCACGCCTCCTTTACGGGCGAGAACGCCGAGAGGGGCCCCCAATAGCACAAAAGCGATACAGGCGACCGGAATTGAGAATTTCTTATTGATTTCCACCGTCATGGAGTTAATCTGGCGCTTGTAGGTTTTAATGGTTTTCAACTCATATTCGATACGCGTCATGGTGTCTCTGGGTTTAAACGAAACAGCGCTGGCGCTTTCAGATTTTTTAATCGCGGATTTGACTTCCTTTTCAGTTGGAGGCCCACCGGTCAATTTCATGATATCCTGTTTAATTATCTCGTTTATCTTTTTCTGGGATGAATCTATTTGGGCCTGGAAATTTTTATTTTCGTTTCTCATCATGGCCACCGACATTTCGCGATCGCCGCGCGACTCGGAAGTTGAACGTTGCAGTTCGGATGAGGCGCCTTCCAGGGCGATTGTTTGCCTTTTGAATTCGGTTCGGCGATAGCGTTCTTGATTATCGGGGTCGGGTTCGTGGATTTCGCCATCATAAAGGTTCATAATCAACCGGGAGCCATCGGGGGTGAATTTGATATCACCGCTTTTGGCGACAATAGTTCGAGGTTGTTGAGGGTCTTTATGTTCGAATATGGTGACTTCGCGGATTTGGGATGTTTTGTTATCGACTTTTTTAACGAGGATATGGTAGCCATCGAAATAATCGAGGAAGACATTTTCTTCGAGACTCCAGGTCGGTTTCTTGCGGGTAATATCGGTCATTAAGAGACGGGCGCGATGGTTGGCGTTGGGAAGGATTCTATCGTTGAACAAACTCAAGGCTATTGCCAGGATGAGCCCCATCAATAGGCCAGGCATGAGAACCGTCGGCATGGAGATTCCGCAGGCTTTGGCGGCAATGATTTCGTTGTCGGCGGAGAGACGCCCATACCCCATAAGCGCGGCCACCAGCATCCCCATAGGGACCGAAAGAGCAAGCATCCAGGCGAGGCTCAAACCGAAAAATTCCAGCACGACCCAGGTGGAGATGCCTTTCGTGATAATCAGGTTCATGATATCAAGGATAGCATCCATGATAAGGACGAAGGTGCTGATACCAACGCCAAAAAGGAATGGCCAGAAAAGCTCTTTTAACACGTATCGCCAGAGAATTTTCATCGGGGTTATTATATTGAAAGCCTTTGGATTCAACAAGGCAATTTATTGCGAACTGGCAGATCGCGACTCCGATATGTGGAGTTTACCACTGCCAGAAGTATCAATGATTGCTTCGGAATCAATAGTTCCCAAAACGCGGATTAGTCCGATATTTATCCTTCGTCTTCAATACCGTTGTCAAGCGGTTCGACTTGCGGTTTTGGTTCAAGAATCAAGTGACGCGGCAGGAAAAACATACCGGCAATCACAGTGGGAACAACAGCGCTTCCAATAATAACGGCGACCAGAAACGAATATTGATTTTGGGTGATGATGTTGTGCGAAAATCCATACAGCGCCGATATCGTGCCGAAAGTCAATCCGGTAGACATCAGTAAAGTATAATACCAGCGTTCTTTTGGGTCGTTGCGGAAACGAGCTATAACCGGGAATAGCCCGAAAATTTTTGAGATTACTTTCGACATGAGTAATATCAAAAACACTAAAGGGGCCGATAGTAATGCCGGTATTGACACGAACGTACCGGCGCGGATAAAATAAAAGGGAGTGAGAAATCCGACCGTTAAAGTCCGGAGGCGGCGAATCCAGAAATGATCGGCGCTGGAAAACTCCGCCAGAACCATCCCAACAATATAGGCGGGAAGGACAGCTTCGCTGCCCGACCAGATAGCCAAGGCTCCCAAACCAAACAAGATGAAAATCACCCACTTTGTTCTGATTGCGGCCGTGCGGTATCCATAGGCTCGAGTAAGCCAGAGGCTTGTGAGGGGTAAAATCGCCAATACCATGGCGGAAGCAACAATGAATACCAAAGTTTTATAAGTAAAGGGGGCGAATAGCAGGCCAAGCGCGATTACCGTGCCCAAATCGTTTATAAAGCAAGCCCCCAAGATTCCTTTGCCGAATTCTGTCTTATTGAATCCCGATTCCAACATGACCGCGTAAACTACCGCCATCGAGGTCGTCGATAGAGCCACGCCGCAAATCAAGCTGGCCTGGGAATTCCACCCAAGAATATAGTAAGCGACCGCGGCGCTTCCCAAAAAAGGAGCCAGGAAGCCAATCAAGCCGACAATGGTTACTTCTTTGAATTTTGTGCGTAACACATCGGGTTCCAATTCAGCGCCGGCCAGGAAAGTAAGCAATACCGCTCCGGATGATGCCAGAAAACGCAGCCACTCGGAATTGGTTCCGAGGAGAGCGGTTTTATCGAAATAGCCTGCAATCGCTCCGACAAGCACTCCTACGCAGATTTCAACCAGGGCGATTGATATCCGCAGATGATAAGCGACGATTGCAGAAATGATTGCTAATCCTAACCATATCGCGGCTATCGGGTAAATACTTTCCACAATTTTACTCCTTAATTTATATTCAGGGCCGCTTTACTAAAAAAAACCGACCTGTGGTAGGCGTGGATAAGCTAAATCACTCCATCGCCGCTACACAACGCGCGATAGGAGTCATCAGCCCGGCCCAGGCGGTTACAAGGGGGGACTCCATCCCCGAGTTTCGCTATATAATATAGATAATCATCGGTTGTGTCAATTGATTTTAGGGTGGGTTTTACCCATCCGGCAGTCTTTTGTTAGTTTGGACTTTCGATATTTAGGGCTTTTACATCAGTGAAAACCTGGTGATATGGGAATTATCGACTGATTTAATAGTAAAAAACACTTGCCGTATCGGCGCGTATGATTATCTTGTAATAACTTGCGCGAAAACATTTTATCGCGGAAAGGGATTTGTTTGAAAAGTCAGTGGGTAAGAGACCTCGAACCGGGACAAAAAGTCGAAGACCTGTTCGTAATCCGCAAGTTGGAGATTAAAGAATTCAACGGACGGAAATATCTCAACCTGGAATTCGGCGATAAGACAGCTCGTATCGGTGGCGTGTTCTGGGAGGGATTCGCCGATATTTTGCCCAAAATCGCCAAAGGGAATGTGGCGAAAGTGAGCGGGGTAGTTGGCACTTACCGCGATATGCCGCAGATCACGGTATCGGCAATGCAACCGGTGCCAGCCGGCGGATATGACCCGGCCGATTTTCTGGCAACCGGTCCAAACGAACCGCAGAAGTTGATGGCGGAAATCGACAACATAATTGCGCATTTGGGAGACGACCACTACAAAAGCCTGTTGATTGAGATATTCAACGATGGGATCACGAGGCGTAAATTCACCTACGCGCCGGCGGCCAAGTTGTGGCATCATTCGTATATCGGCGGACTGGCGGAGCATACATTAAACGTCACAAAAATCTGTCGGGCGGCTTGCGAAATTTATCCGCAACTCGATAAGGATTTGATAACCACGGGCGCGTTGCTTCACGATATAGGCAAAATCGACACTTATTCGCTGGATCATTTTTTCGAATACACCGATGAGGGGCGCTTGATTGGCCATATCGTAATCGCCGATCGGATGATATCGGGGAAGTTGGCGCGGTTGTCGGATTTCCCATCAGAGAAAAGGAAACTGGTACGGCATCTTGTGTTGGCGCATCAAGGGACATATGAACAGGGGTCGCCGGTGTTGCCGCAAACTCTCGAGGCCAATGTGCTTTATATCGCCGATCTGCTGGATTCGAGAGTCGGTGGAATTATGAAAGTGCTGGGGAAAAAACGGGTTCCGGAGCAACGCTGGACGGATTATGTTAAACTGATCGATAGATACATTTATTTAGGTGAATCTCATGGAGAAGATATAGATGAGTAAAGTACAGATTAATCCGACAACCCTGTTGATGCCGACGCCGGCGGCGCTGGTTAGCTGCGGCGAACATGAGGTCAATCCGAATATTATCACGGTTGCCTGGGTAGGAGTTGCCTGTTCGGAGCCGCCGATGATAGCAATCGGAATACGAGAAAACAGGTATTCTTTTGGTCTGATAAAACATAGCGGCGAATTCGTTGTCAATATAACCGGGGCAGATATCGTCAATGAAGTCGATTACTGCGGCGTAAATTCCGGTAAGGACATTGATAAATTCAAAGCAACCGGATTGACGCCGTTAGCAGCCTCGAAAGTTAAATCGCCGCTTATCAGGGAGTGTCCAATAAACCTGGAGTGTCAGGTACGGCGAACATTGGAACTGGGGTCGCATCATCTGTTTATCGGCGAGATAGTAGCGACGCATATCGATGAGGACAAGCTGGACGACAAAGGCAGGCCGGATATCGCGAAAATTCAACCTATCGTTTACTGCACCGGCGCGCGCGAATACTGGACCGGATTACAGGCAATCAGAGGCACTTACGGATTCACAAAGGTAAAGAAATAAGTACATTCGCTTTTGATATCAAATCCAGATGCGGGTACGCTCGCACCGGGACCATAACCACCGCGCACGGCGAAATCGAGACTCCGGTTTTTATGCCGGTGGGAACACAAGGAACGGTGAAAACCCAATCACCACAGGATTTAGAGTCGCTTGGGGCGAGTATAATCCTGGGGAATACCTATCATTTGTATCTGCGCCCGGGGGCAGATCTGGTGGCAAGAGCGGGGGGAATTCACAAGTTTACGGGATGGACAAAACCGATATTGACCGATTCGGGCGGGTATCAAGTATTCTCGTTAAAAGCATTGAACAAAATTACTGATTTCGGAGTGGAGTTTCAATCGCATATCGATGGGTCGAGGCATATTTTCACGCCGGAGAATGTCATTGATATCGAACGGAAATTGGGGGCAGATATTCTGATGCCATTGGATGTTTGCAGCCCTTACCCTATAGAATTCGCGACGGCGGCGGCAGATATCGAACGAACCACGGCTTGGGCGAAACGGGCAAAAGAAAAATGGGTTGCCCAACCGGGATATCAAGCATTGTTTGGGATTATACAAGGATCGATATTCGAGGAGTTGCGGCAGAAATCTCTCGAAAGCATTACCGCGATTGATTTTCCGGGATTGGGGATTGGTGGATTATCGGTTGGTGAACCTAAAGAGGATTTACTTCGAATACTCGAGTTTCAGGCGCCGCTATTGCCCGAAAGCAAACCGCGGCACCTATTAGGCGTTGGCACCCCCGAGGATATTCTTGATGGCGTGTTTTATGGGATGGATATGTTTGATTGCGTGATGCCGACTCGAAACGCCCGCAATGGGACGCTGTTTACTCGTCGAGGTAAGATGACAATAAAGGCAGCCACATACGCCGATGATTTCCGGCCGGTAGATCCCCAATGCGGCTGTCCGGCCTGCCGGGGATTCACGCGAGCATATATTAGGCACCTATTGTCGGTGGGGGAGATATTAGGATTGCGCCTAACCACTTATCATAATTTGTATTTTTATATCAGTATGATGGCCGAGATTCGTCAGGCGATATCAGAAAACCGATATGATAGCTATCGGAAGGATAAATTGGCGCAATTGAATCAGGGACTGGAATCGCTGTTTGAATAGGTATCGGGTGAAGGCGGGTTCAATGATAGCCTGGAACTCAAGCTATTTCCGGAATTCCTGAAGAACTTTTAACTTCCAATTAAAGTTTAATCATAAAGGATTAAACATAAAATAAACTTGTTTAGGTGATGGTTTTGATGCTATACTGATAAATTGGGTTGATGAAACAAAGAATTTTTAGGAGGAATTGTGTTTAATTGGTTCGTTGCAATGGCTCCGGCGCAGCAAGGCGGAGGAGCAGGCGGTGGGAGTTCACTTTTAACTTTTTTCCTGCCGATCTTATTGATGTTCGTGATCATTTACTTTTTCATGATCAGACCGCAACAAAAACGCCAGAAAGAGCATTCGAACATGCTCAATACCCTAAAAAAAGGGGATAAGGTGGTTACTACCGGCGGGATGTTCGGGGTTGTTTGGGGTATCGACGAAAAAGACAATAAAGTCGTGTTGAAATTCGGCGAAGATTTAAAAATCGAATTTCTTAAAAGCGCGATAGCGGGTAAAGTAGAGTAAGAGAAAATTGAAGTTGCTCCCGATAAAAATATACGGCGAGGAAGTCCTCCGGCAAACAGCCACCAATGTTGACAATATCGACGGCAAGCTGGTTGATTTCATGGACTCGCTTGTAAAAACGCTCAAAAACTCCAACGGGTTAGGACTGGCCGCCAATCAGGTCGGCCTTGCAAAGCGGATTTATGCCGTGGATATGTCATATTTTGACGTCGTAAAATCCCCCCTGGTGATAGTTAATCCAGTGGTACAGGAGTTATCGGGTACGGCCAAAGCAGAGGAAGGATGTTTGTCTTTTCCGGGTTTATATTTGGAAGTGGAACGACCAGAGAGGGCTGTCGTTACGGGACTGGATAAAGATGGTAAGGAAATCGTTATCGAAGGGACCGGTTTGATGGCGCGGGTACTGCTTCATGAATTGGATCATTTGAATGGAAAGCTTTTTATAGATCATCTTTCCTCGTTACAGCGCGGTTTGCTCAAGGGGAAGCTCAAAAGGATAATGAGCGGTGAAAGAGTCTGATGCGGTTAATATTCATGGGGACGCCGCAATTTGCGGTTCCTGCCTTTGAAAAGCTACTCAATTCAAAGCATCAAGTGGTAGCGGTGGTAACCGCTCCCGATAAGCCGCGGGGGCGCGGGCAGGTTTTGAGTCCGACGCCGGTAAAAGAGGCCGCTTTGAAGGCCAATCTGCCGATATTACAGCCGACAAATCTAAAATCCCCGGAATTTTTAACTATGTTAAAGCAGTTTGAACCTGATTTGAACGTGGTGGTGGCATTTAGGATATTGCCGGAAATAGTATTTTCGATGCCAAAATATGGTTCGATGAACCTGCACGCATCGCTTCTACCCGCATACCGGGGAGCCGCCCCGATAAACTGGGCTATAATTAACGGCGAGACGATGACCGGGCTGACCACCTTTTTACTGCAAAAAAAAGTTGATGTCGGCGATATAATCATGAAACGTCAAATCGCGATAAAGCCGGATGATAATTTCGGAAGCCTTCACGATACGATGTCATTAGCTGGGGCGGATTTGTTGCTGGAAAGTATCGATGCTCTTGAACAGGGCAAAGTAAAGGCTATTCCGCAGGATAAGGCGCAAGGGTCGGCGGCGCCAAAATTAACTCCGCAAACGGGGTCGATTAATTGGAATAAGCCGGCCAAAGAGATTCATAATTTAATCAGGGGATTGTCGCCATTTCCGGGAGCGTATTGCAGACTGGATGGTAAGAAGCTAATAATTCTCAAAAGTGAGATTAAGGAAAATTTAACGCAGGTTCCGCCGGGAACGATTACGATTGCTGATAACAAAATCGGTCTGGTGGTGGCCTGCCAAGAAGGGGCATTGCATATTCTGCAATTGAAACCAGAAGGTAAAAAGGCCATGGGTTCGGCAGAATTTGTCAGAGGATATCATGTCGAAGAAGGAAAAGAATTCACAGGTTAATGGAAAACCTGGTAAAGTAATATTAGTAAATGCTACCGAGTACGAGACCAGAATCGCGGTTAAAGAAGATGGTCAACTGGTTGAACTATTGGTGGAACGACCGCAAAAAGAGATGCTGGTCGGAGATATTTTTAAGGGAAAAGTTACAGCGGTTCTCCCCGGTATACAGGCGGCATTTGTCGATATCGGACTGGATAAAGCCGGCTTTTTACATTTTTCCGATTTATCCGATCATAAGGGGGAATCAAGCCTTCTGGCGGATCTAGAGTATTTTGATAATGAAGGGGAAGAAGTACCGAGAGCCAAGTTGCATCGAAACACTTCCATAGCTACTATTCTTAAGAAAGACCAGGAAATTTTGGTTCAGGTAATCAAAGAGCCAATCGGGAATAAAGGTCCGCGGTTGAGTTCCGAGATATCTTTGCCCGGGCGATATGTGGTGTTGCTTCCGGGAGCTCGCCATATAGCGGTATCCAAGAAGATATCATCCTGGGCGGAAAAGAAACGTTTACGGAAAATTGCCGAGGAGTTTTTACCGGAAAATTTCGGAATGATTATCCGGACGGTGGCCGAAGGGCGCGAGCGTCCGGATTTTGCGGCTGATATTAAGTTCTTGACTCGGCTCTGGGATAAGATGAAAAAAAAGGTAGAAAACAGCAAAGCGCCAGCGCTTGTTCATAAAGATATCGAGATGATTTTTGGGATTATTCGAGATTCATTGACGCCCGATGTCTCGAAAGTAATAATCGATGATAAAAAAGAGTTTAAGAAATTTCTGGCATATTTAAAAGAACTGGTGCCTGATTTAGTCGATAAAATCGAATTGTATTCGGGCGAGGTACCGCTATTTGATTTTCATGAAATCGAGCCAGAGATCGAGAAGATGCTTGACCGTAAAGTCTGGTTGAAAAAAGGCGGTTATATCGTTATCGACCAAACCGAAGCGCTGGTGGCAATCGATGTTAACACTGGACGATTCCGGGGCAAGTCAAAAGCATCAGAGGCGATTTTTATCACCAATATGGAAGCGGCCAGGGAAATCGCGCGTCAGATAAGGTTAAGGGACATAGGCGGGATCATAATTGTTGATTTTATCGATATGGAAGATCGGGAACATCGTAAAAAAGTATTCGAGGAATTTAAATCAGCCTTAAAGAATGATCATTCACAAACATACATTTCCTCGATTTCTGACTTGGGATTGATTGAAATGACCCGCCAGCGAGTAAGGCCTTCGCTGATGTACGCGTTTTCGGATGCCTGTCCGGTTTGCACGGGATTCGGGCGCGTGCTCTCTAAAGAATCAATTGCGATGAAAATAGAGCGGTGGTTCCTTCGCGCGGCGGCGGCAACCAGTAAGGGGCACTATCAGCTGGTGGCATCGCCACAGGTGATAGAACTACTCACCGATTCGGAAACTCGACGGTTGCCTAAGTTAGAAAAGCGGCTGGGCATAGTAATCGATGTAATCAGGGATACATCGATGCATCCTGAGGAATTTCATGTTTATGACAGCAAAAAGGACATAGACATTACGGAAAAGTATAAGATGTGAGGTTATTGAGATGGCCGATATTGATTATTCGCAACACTTATTAGAGGTCGCTCGGATGATGGAACTGGCCGCCCGCACTGCCCCCAAGACTAAAGGGGAAGATTATGTAAAAGTAAGAGTTTTCAGCGGGGCCGATATCGCAATGCTGGCCGAGGCGATGTTAGAGTATG
Source organism: uncultured Ignavibacteria bacterium (assembly GCA_964614835.1). Taxonomy (GTDB): domain Bacteria; phylum Zixibacteria; class MSB-5A5; order UBA10806; family 4484-95; genus JAAYTW01. The sequence continues at coordinate 17,665 of CAZTNJ010000033.1, forward strand.
GTAGGCAGAGCAAACGCGCTAATTTTGATAGGGATGCGGCCGGGGTTAAAAGATGTCCTGCAGTAATGATTATAGGGCTTAAAGAAGCCAGAACCGGCGGACTCAATTGCGGCGCCTGCGGGTATGATTCGTGCATTGAATTAGAGAAAGCGGCCAGATCAAAAGGCGATTATAGAGGGCCGATTTGCGCTTATCGATTGCTTGATATGGGAATAGCCCTGGGATCTGCGGCAAAAACAGCCCAAATTTTAAACGCGGACAATCGAATCATGTATCGGATTGGGGTTGCGGCCCGCAGCGCCGGCATGATTGATTGGGATTTCGCTATGGGAATACCGTTATCGGCGACCGGTAAGAATATCTTTTTTGATAGATAAACCGTCTTTTGCAACATATTGGGGGCTGGCGAGTTTAATGATTTGTTGGCAAGTAATTACTTGACCGGCGAACGAATTTGATTATATTTATTGGCTTTAAGAAAAGGAGTTTCGATGCGAGCGATAATTGAATCAGGCGGAATGCAGTTCCCGGTAGAAGACCAGGCGGTGATTAAAGTACCAAAACTTGACGCCGAGGTCGGCGCGAAGATAAATTTTGATAAAGTGATGCTTGTCAGCGGCCCTAATCGTTTTGAACTTGGCAAACCATATTTGTCCGGCGCGAAAATTGTCGGTGAAGTGGTCAGTCACGGTCGTGAAGACAAGATTATTGTGTTCAAAATGAAAAAGCGTCGCAAATACCGTCGCACCCGGGGACATCGCCAGGATTATACAGCCGTAAAAATCGTTAGTATATCCGCATAGACGATGAAAATCGCATATATAGCGCTTGCCTTGATGTTTATCATCTCGGTTGCCGGCGCGACCGAGCTGACCGATTATCTCGGTCAAACGATAACAGCTATCGAATTATCCGATTCGGTCGGAGCCGATAGCTTTTTGGTTTTGAACTCATCCGGCCTGGTGCCTGGTGAGATTTTAACCGCCGATAAACTGCAAGAATCGATAAAGAGAATATACGCGATAGGGTTGTTTGCCGATGTCGTTATTAAGGGGGAGAAGGCTGGAAACGGCGTAAGGCTTCGGATTGAGACCAAACAGTATCCGCGTTTATCGGAAATCCGTTATAAGGGGAATAAAAAGATAAAGACCAAGAACCTAAAAAAACAGGTTAATTTTGCGGAAGGGCGAATAGTATCGCCGGGGGCGGTCAAGAATAGCGTCGAAGCAATCAAGAAATTCTACGAGGACAAAGGCTATTTGCTGGCCAAAGTGGAATCATCGATTGAGCAGGATAAGGCCAATCCCGAACGGGTTGTTCTGACCATGCAGATCAGCGAAGGCCAAAAGGTTAGGATTAAAAACATTACCTTCACCGGCAATACAAAATTTAATGACGATAAACTTAGGGGCAAGTTGGGCAATAAACGTAAATCGTTTTTTCGAGGGGGGGCGTTCGATAGTGAAAAATACATCGAAGACAAAAAGAAAGTTGTGGATTTTTATAAAGAACGCGGGTATATCGACGCCGTTGTTACCGGCGATTCAATCTGGTATTCGGATGATTTACGCTGGATGTTTATAAGAATGAAAATATCGGAAGGACCGCTGTATTATTTCGGGAAATTCACCTGGAAAGGAAACAGCGTTTTAGATGACTCAAGGGTATCATCGGCGTTTAAAATAAAAGAAGGCCAGACCTATAACGAAGATAAATATCAGAAATCATTGTCAAAGCTATATGAGTTGTATCAGGATGAGGGATACTGGTATACCCGTATCGATGAGCACAAATCGCCGCGAGATACTATCCTTGATGTTGATTTCACGATTAGCGAGGGGAATCCAGCCTACGTTAAGATGATCAATATCACGGGGAACACCAAGACAAAAGAAAAAGTCGTTCGGCGTGAACTGAAAAACAAACCGGATACGATATTTAAACGATCGATGCTCACCCGTTCGTTGCGCGATGTAATGATTCTTAACTTTTTTAAGGATGTTCAGCCCGATCTGGCGGTTCGGGATGATAATAATATCGATTTGACGTTGAAGATTGAAGAAAAAGAAACCGGCACGTTTTCGATGGGGGCAGGTTATTCGGCGCAGGATAAGCTGGTTGGAACGGTTGGGTTGGGATTCCCGAACTTTTTCGGCGGAGGACAGACCGTATCGCTGGATGCCGAATATGGAAGCGCTCGCCTGACATTTAACTTGAGCTATTTTGAGCCATGGTTCAGAGACACACCGACCTCCCTTGGTTTGAATATTTATTATCAGGAAAGAATTTATACGGATTGGTTCACGGAAGGGACGCGCGGCGGAAGCGCGCAGGTTGGCCGTCGTTTAAGATGGCCGGACAATTATTGCAGAGTGTATGCCGGCTATCGTTTGGAAGAGTTGAAATATTATTCCTGGACTAGTTCATACGTTGCGGATAATAAAGATAACGCTTATAGCGTTGATAAATTCTCCTGGCCCAAGATATCATCGGTGGCTACGTTGAGTTTGGAGCGCGATTCCCGCGATCTGGCGCAATTTGCCACCAAAGGCTCGGTCTATTCGTGGACCGGCAATCTGGCCGGAACCGTACTTGGCGGAAGTTATGATTATTGGAAACAGATTTACCAGATTCATTATTATTATACGCCATTCTGGAAATTCTCACTTTCGGCAAAGGGCAAATGGGGATTAGTGGCCGGAATAAATCGAGGCGACGGCGATATTCCATTCTCGGAAAGATTCACCCCTGGTGGAACCGACACGGATGGTCTGATACGCGGATACAACGATTCGGAAATCGGTCCGAGATCGGCTTCCGGAGGGTATTTGGGCGGACGCTCGGAGGTTATTTATAATGCCGAACTGACTGTACCGATAGCCCAACAGCAGTTTTACGTATTGTTGTTCGCGGACGCCGGGAACGCGTATTTGACAGGCGATGAGTTAAAGGACCACATGTTTTCGAATTTTTATAAATCGGCCGGTTTCGGGTTTAGAGTGGTCGCTCCGATGATAGGGATAATCGGTTTCGATTTTGGCTATCCATTTAACGGGGATAATAGGGGAAAAATAAAGCCCCATTTCCAAATAGGAAGAGGATTTTAAAGGGAGTTCTTACTATGAGAAAAGGTTTAATTTTAATCTTTGTTTTGGCGATGGCCGGGATGGCGCTGGCGGAAGATGTAAAAATTGGCTATGTTAATTCACAGGAAATTTTCGCCAAATCGCCGGAATATCAGGAAGCCCAGGCTAAATTCGACAGGGATATTGAAAATTGGAATACCGAAGCCGACGCGATGCGTCAGAGTATTGCGAATCTTCAAAAAGAACTGGAGAGCCAATCATTAATTTTATCAGCGGAAAAGAAAAAAGAAAAAGAACGGATTCTGGCTGCCAAACAGGACACGCTCAATCAATATCTAAACGCGACATTTGGCCAGGATGGCAAAGCTGAACGAAGAATGGCCGAGCTGTCGAAGCCGATAAGGGATAAAATTCTGGAGATAATCGAGAAAATCGCGATTGAAAATAATTATAGTTTAATTCTTGACGCGGGCACGGTTAATATCGCATATGCCAAAAAGAGTCTTGATATTACCGATGATGTTTTGGCCGAAATGGCTACTGAAAAATAATGGAGTTGAAGCTATCCGATATAGCGACTAAAATCGGGGCCTTTTTGGAAGGTCCTGATTTGACTATATCCGGCTTATCAACGCTTGAAGATGCAAAGCCGGGGACATTAACATTTATAGCCTCCAAAAAGTATAGAAAACATATTCCCGCCTGTAAAGCATCGGCGATAATCGCTCCTCCGGATATCAAGTCGGATACTCATAGCCTGATTGTGAAGGATGATCCGTATCTTGGTTTTGCTCTGGCAATGCGGCTTTTTTACCCTGACCATTATCGTCCTTTACCAGAAATAGAAAAATCGGCTTATATTGATAGAACCGCCAGTATCGGTAAAGGGGTATATATTGGCCATAACGCGGTTATAAAAGCCGACGCGAAAATCGGAGATGGCTGCGTTATTCATCCCGGAGTATATATAGGTCAGGGAACCGTTTTAGGAAAAGATTGCATTATCTACCCCAATGTGGTGGTAATGCATTCGGTAAGTTTGGGGGAAAGAGTAATCGTTTATTCATCAGCGGTGATTGGGTCGGATGGATTTGGTTATGCCCGAGATGGCGAAAAATTCGTAAAAATACCTCAATCGGGCACGGTAGTAATTGAAGATGATGTCGAAATTGGCGCGGGTACGACGGTCGATAGGGCTACAATCGGCGAGACGCGGATAGGGACGGGCGCGATTATCGATAATCTTGTTCAAATCGCCCACAATTGCAAAATCGGCGCCGGAAGCGTTTTATGCGCCCAGGTGGGTTTGGCAGGTACAAGCATAATCGGCAAAAATGTAACGCTGGCCGGACAGGTGGGTGTTGGGGGACATCTGACAATAGGGGATGGCAGCGTGGTTGAGGCGCAATCGGGAGTGCCGGGCGATGTGCCGCCGGGATCGGTGATATTCGGCTATCCGGCCCGCGAAAGCGTTCATGCTCACAGAGTGGACGCTATAATCGATAGGTTGCCGGATTATATCCAGCGACTGCGAAACATCGAAAAAAAACTTTCATCATAGGAATATTCGCTGCGCGGAAACAATCTTGAAGTGGAATGCGTTTTTTTGTGTGAGAATAGTAAAAATGGCGATAATTTTCAGGAGGAAATAATGGCTGAGTTGCTGACAATTACTGAACAGAATTTTGAAGAAGAAGTTTTAAAATCATCGATTCCGGTTATGATTGATTTTTGGGCCGAATGGTGTGGACCCTGCAAAATGATCGGGCCAACCGTTAAAGAACTGGCCGATGAATACAAGGGCAAATTGAAAGTCGGTAAACTCGATGTTGACTCTAATGGCGCGATAGCTCAAAAGTATAGAATTCTTTCGATTCCGACGCTTTTGTTTTTTAAAAACGGCGAAGTTGTATCGCAGATGGTTGGGGCGGCTCCAAAAAAAGAGATGATCAAGTATATAGATAAGGTTTTGGGCTGATGGGCAATCGGGATTTTGCCGACAAGCAGGCAATCAACGATATCCTAAAGAATAGCAGGGTTATTGCGGTTGTGGGCA
>CAZTNJ010000034.1:0-4096 GCA_964614835.1 uncultured Ignavibacteria bacterium
TTTTTAATTGCGTTTACGTTGTTGGGAATATCTATATACTGCAGTAAATTCGCTCTAGGAACGCAGTTTTCCTGGGTACATGGGATATTATCATTAGCATGGTAAGGCATACAGATTTCATCCACCGCGCCATAATCATGAAATAAATCGTAGCCATGCCCCATCCAACCGCCGCTGCAACTCGACTGACCGGTATTGCATGATAAAACTTGTTGCTCCGAAAGATCGGTCACTATTCCAGTGGCTAACAAGTATGATGACTCGAATGCCCCGGTTGCCGCGAAAGCCCAGCAAGACCCGCACTGCCCCTGATCCTTTACCGGTGTGACGCCGTTGAAATCGCGCCAGTCGAATTCCTCGGCTGTGGATAATAACATGGGCGGAGGCATTTTATTGATTTTCTCAAAACGCTCTTTTACCTCCTCTGGAATAACCACACCCAGACGAGCTCGCCTTTGTTCTATGGGCAAATCCATCATCGAAGTTTGATCGGCTGTCCAATTTAACCCTTTTTCAGCAATCATCCTTTGAATCTCAAGAACCTCTTGCGATACTTCTCCGCTATAAACAAATTGAGATAACCCTGCCAGGATCAGTGTGGCGATGACAACCGATAACTTCTTCATATTTCCTCCGCTTACGGTCCCTCCTGTAAATTACATTCTCAATTTACCTTATATGTTTTTTTTGTCAATCGAAAATAGCCTATTTAAACGAAAATGTTCAATTCTCGACAAAATACCGATGCAAAGGTAATTTTTTGATTTTCAACTCATTACAAATGAATGGAGTTTTCGCCCCTTTTTGGTAGCTGTAATCCTAATCGAACCATCCCCTATAAGTGCAAACCAGAAGGTACGCCTCTCGGCCATCTTCATAAATGGGAAAAGGTTTCTTCTCAACTCGGAATCCAGCCTCTCCCAATAGCTTATCCCAGGTTTTCATCGGAAAAATCCCGGTTGTGTGCAAATCCTGCTCAATCCTGAGCTTGCCATTTTCGTTTATCAGGTAAAGCATCAGACATTGCATCGTCGTATCGTTGGGATCGGGGTCGGTCTCATATTGGATAAAGGTCAGCTGATGGCCGTTTTGGTTGCGCGTAACATGATACAATGCCGCCTGTTTGTAGGTCTCTTTATACCATTCCGGCGCGATAACAAATACGCCGCCGGGTTCCAGATGCGCTACGGCAGTCCTGAATGTATCTCTAAGGTCATCTTCGCTTGTTAAATAACTGATTGCGTCATGGATAATCACAACCTTGAACTTCTGCCCCAGACGAATTGTCCGCATATCCCCCCTATAATGACTGACCTCCGGATTTTGCCTCCTCGATATCTCCAGCATTTTCTCGGAAATATCGACTCCGGTTGCCTGATATTCTTTGGCGAAATGTGATAGGTTATCGCCCGCGCCTATTCCTAACTCCAACAATCGGTGACGTCCCGGCCCCAGTTTTTCGCGCAACGCCTTTCGCCATAATTCGGCCTCTTTATCGTAATCATGCGGCACGCTGACAACTGGCCAAAGATCCACCAATTCATCATACATGCGATATTGAGAAGACATCTAAATCACCTCTATAACAAAACCGATAGAAATCTATGTTTATTTAATATTTAGTTTTTCTCGAAGTTTCTCGGCAACCATTTTATGAACAAATAAATCAACCTCGCCCCCAAAACGGGCGATGTCTTTTATGAGCGTCGATGATAAATAGGCATATTTGCCGCGAGGCATTAAAAAAACCGTTTCCACTTTGGGCACCAATCGTCGATTCATCAAAGCCATCTGGAATTCGTATTCAAAATCAGATACCGCTCTCAATCCGCGGATAATAGCCGCCACTTCCCGCTCTGCCGCGTAATGCGCGGTTAAGCCGCAAAATGATGCGATCTCCACATTCTTGTAATTACCAATTACCGCCTTTAAAAGTTCAATTCTTTCCTCGACGGAAAAAGTAGTTTGTTTCGCCGGATTGACCGCCACTGCCACTATCAGCCTGTCAAACATGGCCAGCGCCCGATCGATAATATCGGTATGCCCGTTAGTAATAGGATCAAACGTACCCGGATACAACGCGGTTCTCAAACTATCCTCCTATTCGGTCTGTTTCGGCCTTAAAAAAAAGTCCACCTCGGTTTGACCGAATTTCAAAGTCTTCAGCATTTTAAGGGATTCCGATTTAACAGTTTCCTGACGAGACCTCTCCAGAATCAATAATCCCTCGCTTGCCAAAACACCATTTTTCAAAACCGTTTCAATTAAAAACCTACCAACCATCATCTCGTAAGGCGGATCGGCAAAAATCAGTCCGAATGATCTCGGCGACCGAGTCCAATCGAACTTGAAAACATCAGATAAAATAAAACTAGCCCGTTTGTCAAGACCCAGAGCCGAGATATTCTTTTTAGTAAGCATCATCGCCTGTTTATTCGAATCCATAAACAGACAATCCCTGCCGCCGCGCGAAAGCGCTTCAATCCCCAAAGAACCGGTTCCGCAGAATAAATCCAACACCGCCCGGTCGATTACATCGGCCCCCAATACGTTAAAAATAGATTCCTTTACTCTATCCAGCGTGGGACGGCAAAGATCGTCTTTCGGGGGCGTTAACTTTCTCCCCCTAAATTCTCCGGCGATAACTCTTAACATAAAACATTAATCAATCAGAGTTAAACCGAAAGCCCCAAAATAAATGCTATTATTATCGGATAAGGCGGGCGAATTGAAAGTGAGTTTTTCCGCCCATTCCATTTGACCAAGCATCGGAATATTCGCGGAATCCCCGCAGATCAAAACCTGCGGCTTTAAACTATCGCTTCCGGCCCCTACAATATAATACATCACTTCGTCTTTAAGGAGAAGGCCGTCGTTGTTAATAAATCTGGCACCTATGAAATCGCCATCATGCGAAACCACCACCGCCGCTCCTTGAGGACTGACCGCGACAGCGGCATTGAATCCCTGCTTTTGGGTACAATAATTAAGCACCGAATAAAGCCCCATTGCTTCCGATTGCAAAACAACCGGAATATCTTCAGGCAAACCCAGAAATGCTATCAACCTGCTTATTACATCCTCCGGGGCCGCCCAGAATAAATATTTAACCCTTTGCTGATCGAAACTTAGCCCGAGTCTATTAAAGCCAAACTTAAATTTCCCAAATTCGTCGGGAAGTTGCTGCGATGCCTCCCATTGAATAAACTTATCGCCAAATTGAGCCAGACCGGCATTGTCAATCTCAAGAAGCTTAACCATCGAATATTGCATCGGAACAATTATATAAACGGATTCGGCTTCAGAACATAACCTTTGAAAATGCTCTCCTGCTAAATTATACAATCGATTACGCGCGTCGGCAAAATCCAGCTGTCCGAAATCGCAAATCATGGCCGCCGATTCCAGACTTCCGCCGCTTACAATCACCGCGGATGTGTCATGCAATTCGATAATTAATCTTTTCAAAATTCTAAGTGAGGCTCGATTTTAACAAGTTTCTTCTCGCCAATCCCTTTTACATTTAACAGGTCATCGGCTTCTATAAATGGCCCGGCCGAATCGCGATAGGCAATTATCCTCTCCGCCAAAACCGGTCCGATACCGGGTAATCTTACGATATCATCAATATCAGCGCTATTAATATTTATTTTTTCAGATTCTTTTAATTTACTCGCCTGCTTGCTCTTGCCGGATTTTAATTTGGTTTGCTTTTTCTCGGCCCGACTATAATCCGATGTGTCGGCCTGGATTACGTTCGATGTTATGGCCGTATCAGGGTTTTCTGTTTTGGCCCTACTGGAATGTTTGTATCCGTCTAAAAGCCCTTTCAAATCAAAAGCCATCGCCTGGTATTGGCGCTCGACCATCTTTAAAGCTAAACTTCCAAGAACAATTGCGACTATTATTAATAGTGCATTACGTTGTTGGTTATTTAGATAAATCATATACGAAAACTTATAAATATTACTACCTAAAGTCAAGTCTACTTTATTTTGATATAAATCCGTCGAAATTATAGTTTCAAAAATCCCGTCAAATTTAAAAAATTTAAAATTTTTCTGTTATTACAAAAATTTTTTTTTTTTTTTTTTTT
>CAZTNJ010000034.1:4106-22409 GCA_964614835.1 uncultured Ignavibacteria bacterium
GAATTCCTCAATATATTTTTTCGATTTTGATGTTTTTATAATACGTGGTTAAAATTTCGGTACAGGATTGCCCGACTCTGGCCCTACCAATTGCCCCGCACTGGCACATCCCAACGCCATGGCCGTTACCGGTTCCTTCGACTTCCAGACCAGTTATCGTACCGTTGGATTTAACCAGATTGGCTTTAAATCGCGTCGATGGCAAAATCGCGCCCGGCACGGATGGTCTTTTCAAAGCCCAGCGAATTTTATCCCCTTCGACCTTATAAACGCCGGTACTGGTTTCGATCTTCATTTCGCTCACCCGGTCAGTGCTTTTGTCTTCTTTAAAATGCATATCCAGAATCGTCCCAAATCCCTTAACCGGCAGCTTATCGATACTGCCGAAATACTGTCCCAAATTAATATTAAGATCCATAATCGTGAATGATTCTTTCCAGGCGTATGATTTTGGCCATACACAAAACGAGTCGTCCTCAACCCCTTTAAGATACGGCAACTTTTCGCCGCCCCAGGCTTTTTCCCTCGGTATCGATGATCCACCGCAGATCGCGTAATAATAGGCCGCGATTACTTTCCCGCGATAAGTCATAACTTTTCCGGTCGTTGCTTCGACTGCCCGGCTATGAAGCGGTATTTCAGCGCCCGCGCCCAAATATAACTGGTCTTCTATGGTATTTTTTAGATGGCTCGAGTTACCGGCAGACAATTTCCAAATCGCGTAGGTTCTGGCCGCAATCGCCTGCGCTTTCAAGGCTTCGAATTCGTCCTCGTTGCGCTGACCCATTTCACCCGGCAAAACACCTTTAAGATAATCTTCGATATCGACCACGTTAAACACCGACATCTTGCCCAATCGGTGGTCTGTTTCCGATGGAAAATCCGCAATACAGAGCAGACCTCCGCGATATCGCCGAGTTCCAATTTGAAAGAACACGCTTGGATATCTTAGCCTGAATATTGTCCTGACAAGCGCTTTGGCAAAAATGCCATTTTCATCCTGAAGCGTTATTCCGTTTGTTTTATCGGCGATATTTATTGCCGAAGATGAATAAAATATCTCCTGCTGATTATTCTCTCGATAACACTCGATAATCAGTTCCCCATCGCATTTTACCGTGATCGTATCGAAATCTCCCAGATGAACCTTCACTTGCCTATCGAAATTATCGAGGATATTGCCGCCCATAAGTGTTTGCGGCAATAAGAAAATTATCAATAAAAAAGCTGAGATGATCGTGATTTTTAAGGCTGACATATTTTCCCCAGCACTACCGCCTTCTTTGCGCCTGTGACCGCGCATAAATCGTGCCGATTTGAATTGACCGCCTCGTTCGCCAGAACCGCGAAACTTATCGATTCCAGATAATCTCCCGGATAGCCCAAAGAATCGACTATAACGCACTCAGCCGGTATAAATATATTCTTCAACCCATTTGCCAGATAGCGGTTTTTCGCCCCACCTCCGGTTAGTATCAACCGGGCAAATCGCAATCGATTAATATCGACGCATCGCTTGACCGCGATAGCCGTAAATATGGTGGCTGTCGCCAATATATCAGGCTTGGACAAGTTTCGTCTTTTGCAGATTTGATAGAATCGTTCGGCATATTTTGCCCCAAATTCCTCTCTTCCGGCCGATTTCGGACCAACCCGGTTAAAAAAATGCTCTTCCATTAAGCCTTTGACTATTCCCCAATGAGGCAGACCTCTGCGCGCAAACATTCCGCCCTTATCGAATTCTTTGTTGAACAGTTTTTTGGCTAAATAATCTATTACCATATTTCCCGGTCCGGTATCACAGCCGAATAGTTCTGTTCGGCCGCGCTTTTTTTGAATCACGCTGATATTGGCAATCCCTCCGATGTTTAATACGCCTGAGATCCCCGGTAATTTCCCGAACAAAATCCCATTTACTATCGGAGTTAATGGCGCTCCTTGGCCGCCTGCGGCGGTATCGGCCACCCTAAAATCGCCCACTGTCGTTATCCCGGTCAGCACCGCTATTCTGGCCGGGTCGGCGATTTGATGAGTTATCGAACCGTATCGTGTTTGCGGCATATGGCGGATTGTTTGACCATGTGATCCAATCAAGGAAATTTTATCTGGTTCTAATCCGGCGCTCTCTATCAGCCTTATGGCCGCCTTTGCGAACGATTCCGCCAATAAAATATCCAATTCAAGCCAGGCTCTCGCCGAATCGAAATCCTTGTCGGCGTAATGTTTAATCCTGTTTTTGAACGATCGCGCATAACTGCAAGTCGCCCCTTTTATAAATTGGACTTTGCAGCTCTCGCCGCTTCCATCGACTCTAACCAAAGCAGCATCGATACCATCCGCCGATGTCCCACTATTCAATCCGATTATGTATTTCGATTTCAGCGATAACAAATTTTTAAGCAAGGCTTTTTTTAACATTTGCAATCCTGTTCAGGGCTTCTTGATGGCCATGTCGTTCAAGTACTGGTAGATTATCATTTAAAAACCCTAATACATCATCATATTTATCATGATTATGACAAATAAGCGCTATATCATGTCCGGCACAAAGCGTATCCAAAGCCATCTCCGGCAATAAACGAAATCCTTTGAGAGCCCCCATCGAGAGATCATCGCATATCAGAATTCCTTCAAAGCCGATTTTTCTTGCCAGCTTTTCGACAGCCGGTTCAAATGTAACTATTTTATCGGAAATGGCCGTCACAATCATATGGGTAGTCATCATCATTTGCGCGCCCGCCGCCACCGCCCCCCTGAACGCCATCAAATCATTAGCCGCAATATGTTCAATTGATAGGCAGGAAACTGCTGTCTTTCTGTGTGGATCGTTGACAGCCGCCCCCAAGCCAGGAAAGTGCTTAGCGCAGCAAATGATACCTCGACCCGTCAAACATTCTATAAAAATCCGGCTATATTCGTTTACCTCATCAGGTAATCTTGAATAGACGCGCTCGTTAAGAGCGCCATTAAGCGGCATATAATCCAAATCGACTACCGGCGCGAAATCGACATTTATTCCTAACTGAATCAACGCACCAGCGACTTTGTTTAGATCACCGCGTAATCCGCCGGGGTTATTTTTATAAGCCATAGGATTTTCCAGATTTGGGAGGAAATTTTTAAATCGTCTGACCCGGCCGCCTTCAAAATCAACCGCCACGAACGGTTTTATATCGCAAACATCATTCACGTCTTTTATTAATCGATAAATCTGATCCAAATCAATTCCATTATGATCAAAAAGAATCACGCCCCCGATTTCATTTCTGTTTATAAATGATTTTAGCGATTCAGAAAGGAATGGCTTATCAATACCGATAATAAGCCGTTGTCCAATTGACATACTACGAATCCTGATTTACTTCCGCCGGATTGTTTGATGTTAACAGCGATACGCGATTCCGTCCGCCTTTCTTAGCCAGATACATCGCTTTATCTACCTGTTCCAGTAGCTGATTGGTCGATAAAGCTCCGTTGGGATACTCAACCACACCAATCGAAACAGTTAATTTAACATATCGCTGTCCCTGTGAATTGGAAAAATAGGCTAATTCGACTTGTGACCGTATCCTTTCGGCAATTATTTGAGCCCTGGGCAAATCGGTTTGGGGAAGTATGACCATGAATTCTTCGCCCCCATAACGCGCCACGATATCGACATCGCGGACCGCCTGTTTGAGAACGCTGGCCAATTCTTGTAAAATCATATTGCCGGTTTGATGTCCCTGAGTATCATTCAAATTCTTGAAGTGATCGATATCTATCATCAGCAATCCCAGTTGCTGATGATATCTTTCGGCGCGACGCATTTCATCGGATAATTTATTTCTGAAATAGCGGTAGTTAAACAATCCGGTTAATTCGTCTATGATTGTCAAATCCTGCATCTTTTTATGCATCCTGGCATTATCAATCGCGATCGCGGTCGAGTTGGCGAATATTGAAAAGCTGCGCCTGTCTTTTTCGGTAAAATCGCTCTGGCGGTTTTCCATCTGAAGTATTCCCAGCAATTTCCCATGTGAAACCAAAGGAAGTTCTAATTCAAATGGCCTCTTTTTTAGGACGGCTTTATTATTGTTGTCGATCAAGGCTCCGACCAGTTCAGCCGGGCGAGCATCAGCTACCGATAAAGGCGGATTATATAGAGTTTTCTTGCCAGAATTTAACTCCGCGTATAAGTAAAGATTTTTGCCGGATGGTTCAAGCAATAGTACGGCGCATTTTTTTACTCGAAGTAATTTATCGGCTATCTCCATGACCTCCTCGAATAGCTGGTTCTGGTCGAGAATTGCCGCCAGCGCCTTGGTGGTTTCATACATATTTTCTAATAGGGCCTGTGATGATTCCAATTCCCAGGTGCGTTCGTTTAGAATATCGAGCGTTTTTAGTACGCGCTTTTCTGAAGCCTTCATCTGCGAAGCGACCTTATAACCAATCCACCCTATAAGCCAGATAAAGAAGGTTCTGGCTAAAACTACGAATAACAAATCCTCACGAAATGGAATCAATGTGCTTAAAATGTAGGAAATCGAGAATACGATTCCGACGATTCCGACCTCACGGGCAGATAGATAAACCGATAAAAGACTGATTAAGGCGTAATAGCCGATATACAACTGGCTGTGCGCTCCCCCATCCAAGAGAATAGCGGTTCCCAAAAAGGCGGTATCAAATCCGAAAATCGATAAAAATAGACGGTTTCCTTTTAATATATGCCTGCTGTTCATCCAGAGCATAACCAGATTAAGAATCACATACGATGAAACAACCAAATCCAGATAAATATGGCGGTCGGTTGGTTGATTGCCAAAATATAGCCAGGTTACCGCAATGAATACAAACAGACCTTTAGCAGCCCAGTAAATTCGTTCTATTTTACCGCCAAGTACCATAATATTTCCCGTACCAGCCCCCTTAAATATCTATATCGACAGCAAAGCCGCTCGCTTTTGCTATTTGTTGCCTTTATTTTTGGCCAGGGCCAGCTTGAGAACTGGCGGAGTAATCAATGTGGTTAAAATAACCACTATCACTACCGCCGAAAATGTATCTTTATCGACTACTGGTACGCCGTTAATTTTCAATTTGGCACCGATACTGGCGGCAATAAGCCCAACTTCTCCACGGGGTATCATCCCCAGACCAATTACTATCTTGTTGATTCCTTTTTCAAACATAACACCCAGCGAACAGGCCTGCTTACCAATAATCGCGACTACCGTTAACGCCAGGGCAAAACCCAAAATCGCCGTGTTGCCAAAGCTCGTCAAATCAACCCGCATCCCCATATATACGAAAAATATCGGCACTAAAAACGCCGCTATCGGCTTTAGCATATCTTCCAAATGATGCTCACCCTTACCCGAAAAATCATCGAAATGGACTTCTTCGAGTATTAATCCAGCCGAAAACGCGCCTACAATCGGGGCTAACCCGATAATTTTCGATATGTATGCCATCACGAAACAAAACATCAGCGAAAATGATATCAATAACCCTGATCCTCTCATCCGCGCCGCGAATTTGAACAACCGGGGAGCTACCCATCCCCCGATTATAACCGCCCCAAATAGGAAAACAAATGCCTTAAAAATAATCATGAATATGGCCATCCCTGAAACCCCACCCCCGCCACGCGCCGCCGCCGAATCTATACCGGCAACTATCGATAAAACCACCAACCCCAGAACGTCATCGATAACGGCAGCTCCCAATACTATTCTGGCTTCCTTATCCTGTAGGCGGCCGAGATCCTGAAACACTCTGGCAGTAATACCCACCGATGTCGCGGTTAGACAAGCTCCGACAAAGATATAAACGTATATCGAGGCCTCCGGTAAGAATATGGCCGCCACTCCCCATCCTAAGAAAAATGGAAGGATTACCCCTAACATCCCCACGGTAAAAGCGACAACTCCTACACGCTTCATCTCCTGTAAATTCGTCTCCAAGCCGACCTGGAACAGCAGGATGATAACGCCGATCTCCGCCAGAACTTCAATCGATAGATGATGTTTTATTTGCTCAAATCCGCCAAATCCAAGCAGATAGAAATTGCCCAGAATAACCCCTAACAGAAGTTCGCCTAATACCGCCGGCTGTCCGATCCGTTCGCATAAATCTCCGCCGATTTTGGCCGCCAATAAAATTATTACCAGCGATAGTAATATCCCGGCAAAATCGGTCTCTTCTTCTTCTGAAAGCGGATTTTGAGTCGCGGCGTTTCCCGAATTGAAATCTGAATCGCCAGTTGATATATCTGTGCTGACACTACCGGTCATCTGATAAGCTAATCCGGAGCTCTGATTGCTCCCCCCGATATGCGGCGCAATTAAAAATGCGCAAAACAGCAAAATTAAGTGTCGTTTTTTCATCCAACCTCCAATCTCATCGGCCTAATTTTATATCCAAAACATAATACTGGCAAGTGCTTTATCGTATTAGTTGACTTTTACCGACGATTCGCTTTATACTTTAAACATGAATAACTTTAAGCGATGGAACTATTGATGAGCAACCCTGTTCCCAAATTTAACCTTAAAACCGCGGTTGTGTTATTCTACGCTCCTATTGCGCTTACCATTTTTCGATATTATGGCAGCTCCTCGTTTTATTATAATCATTTCAACTCGGGCAATTCATTCGCCCCCCAATATTATTATTTTCTAATATCGTTGGTTTTATTGGGCTTGATTCCGGTATTAATTTCCGCTTTTGGTTTTCGCATGAATCTATCGGCGCTGGGCCTGGGTCTGGGTGATAAGCGCACGACGATCATTTTCGCCCTGATTGGAATTCCTATCATGATTTTGCTGGCATATTTATCATCCCGAAACCCCGCTTTCAGAGCCGAATATCCTCTGGCGAAAGCATTGATTCAAAATCAGTCGGGGTTTTCCATATATCTTATGATGTATGGCTTGTATTATATCGGATGGGAGATATTTTTCCGCGGATTCATGTTGTTAGGACTTAAAGATTCGCTGGGGGACGTCAACAGTATTTTGATACAAACGATTCCATCTTGTTTGATGCATATCGGTAAACCGGATGCCGAAATATTCGCTTCTATCGCCGCCGGATTAATTTTTGGATGGGCCGTTATTAAATGTCGTTCAATTTGGCCGGTGTTCTTTAGTCATTGGGCGCTTGGAGGGTTTTTGGACATTTTCATTATATATGGGTAGGGTTATGAAAAAATTGACGCTAAATGATTTTAAAGTAATAGATATCGTTATGATTGCTTACAGTCTCCTGATGCTTTTACTGGTCGGGATTTTCGGCATCAGGCTCGAAAGGTACAATCACATTCTGATGGTTTATACGGCAAGTATTTTTTATGTGTTTTTTTGGGTGTATGTCCGACTCTACAATAAATCGAAGTATTTAGATTATTTAATCGCCGTCTATCCGTTGCTAACTTTAATTTGGTTCTATGAAATATCGGGCAGCCAAATCCACTTGTTTTTCCCCGTTTTTTTTGACCGCGCTTTTCTGACTATTGAAAACGCCATCTTCCCGGTTCATCCGACCATTTGGCTCCAACAATTCGATAATCCCTTTCTCGTCGAATGGATGATGTTCGGCTACGTGTTCTATTTACTATTGATTCCCATCACGGCCAGCTGGTTGTATTTTAGAAACAAAAAAGCGGAATCAAATCATCTTGTGCTAAGCCTGATGATTACCTTTTTCCTCTGCTATATCGGGTTTATATTGTTGCCCGTGGAAGGGCCCAGATTCGCGATAAAAGACCAGTACAGCGTTATTTTTCACGGTTATCTGTTCAAATCGCTTGCCGATCTAATAGAACGCAACGCCATGCTGCATGGCGGATGCTTCCCATCGGCCCATTGCGCCGCCGCCACCGTTATGCTTTTGCTTTCGTTCAAATACGATAAAAAACTGTTCTACTGGATATGCCCGATTATAATCACGCTTTATATCTCCACCGTCTATGGCCGATATCATTATCCGCTGGATGTTATCGGCGGCATGATAACCGCGGTAATTGGTATCCGCCTTTCATATCCGCTAACCGCCTGGTGGACCAACTTAGTGAACCAGGCAAACCCGAACGCCAAACAACTCGAACGGGCAAAAGCTGAAATACTGGATTAACTCTCAATTACGACTAATCATTTGATAGTATTCTGGAGCAAGGAGAAACCGCTTGAAAATTTTGGTAACTGGAGGCGCTGGTTTTATAGGCTCGAATATCGCCGGCCGGCTGGTCGAAATCGGCCATTGTGTGCGTTTACTCGATAATTTCGCGACCGGACAAAGGGAAAATCTGTCAGGCTATATCGATTCAATAGAAATAATCGAAGGCGATATTCGTGATTTCTGGACTGTCGCCAAGGCCACTCGGGGAATCGAATGCATCATCCACGAAGCCGCCCTGCCATCGGTGCTTCGCTCGATAGATAATCCTTTGACCACTACCGAAGTTAATATTAACGGCACCCTCAATCTGCTCGAAGCTTCCCGATTCAACGGTGTTCGGCGTTTTGTGTTCGCGTCTTCATCATCGGTTTATGGCGATTCGCTCGAATCCTGCAAACATGAAGAACTAAAACCGCGCCCTAAATCCCCTTACGCTATCACAAAATTGGCCGCCGAGGAATATTGTATTATTTTCAATCAGCTGTATGGCCTGGAGACCGTGGCTTTGAGATATTTTAACGTATTCGGCCCTCGCCAAAATCCCAATTCCCAATATTCCGCGGTGATTCCAAAGTTTATCATGAAAATGCTCGCCGATGAGTCCCCTTCCATTAACGGCGATGGCACTACTTCCCGCGATTTCACATTCGTGGAAAACGTAATCAATGCCACCCTGCTCGCGGTCGAAAAGAAAGCGGCGGTCGGAAATGTCATTAATATCGCCTGCAATCAAGGCTATACGATAAATGACCTAGTGAATTCGCTCAATCGGATTTTGGGCAAATCTATCCGCCCGCAATATCTGCCCGAAATCAAAGGCGAAGTTAAACACTCGTTGGCCGATATTTCCCGCGCTCGCGAACTTCTGGGCTATTCGCCCACGATTGATTTTAATACCGGATTGGCTCAAACCGTAAAATGGTTCGAATCTCGGCTCTAATTGGCCGGCTATGTCATAATGTTTATAATTGATCATAAAATTATTGTTGTTCTTTAGGACTTTCTAAACAAACCAAGCTCTCTTCGAGCCCCAATAACGGCGTTTTCAACAAACGCTTGGCCTTATCGATTTTCAGGCCGCCATAACGTGGCCGCGGGGCAAGCTGTTTAAGCAGATAGGTCGTGACTGGTTCAATTAGCCGTTGATTTAGTTTGAATCGGCGCGCTATAATTTTCCCTATATCATAGCGCGATAAATAATCCGGTCCTGCTATATGTAAAATCCCGCTAATGTCCGATTCCGCCGCCTCCAACGATGCCGCCGCCAAATTACCCGCGCTTATCGGATTATTGAACTGATCGGTCACAAGCTGCGTTTTTTTGTTCGCGCGAAGATTATCCAGTAACCAGGTGAAAAAATTCTGACGGACATTTTTCGCCTGCCCATACAAAACGTTGCTGCGAATAACCAAATAAGGCTTGTTGCTCTTTTTTAGCAGTTGTTCCGATTCCAGTTTGGTTTTCCCATAGTATCCCAATGGGTTTACTGAATCTGATTCACCGTATGGTCCGCTTTGTCCATCGAAAACATAATCGGTAGAATAATGTATAATTTTCCCGAACTGGATTTTAAGCAGATCCTCGACCAGCCCTACGTTTAGATTATCCGCCAGCGTTTTATTGGTTTCGCAACCGTCAACATCGGTATATGCCGCGCAGTTAAATATGATATCGGGCGCGAACGTTTGTAGTTCCGTTTCGATATTTTGCCAATCCAGCAAATCGGCTTGCAAATAGCGCAAGTCAGCCGTTTCTTCGAACGGGTTTTCGTTTTTATCTATAGCAAGTATATTGAATTTAGAGATAAGTTCTTTTACGAGATGTTGCCCCAGTAATCCGGCTGCGCCGGTGACCACTACCTTCTTCAACGTCGCTCCCGATAATGGATATCATAAAAACTACGATAATCACCGCTTAAAATATCGCGCCACCACTTTTCGTTAGCCAGGTACCATTCAATGGTTTTCTCTAATCCTTGGCGGAAATTCATCGCCGGTTTCCACCCTAATTCGCTTTTGGCTTTACTTATATCCAGCGCGTAACGCCGGTCGTGCCCGGGGCGGTCTTTCACGAACTTGATCAGATCTTCCGATTTTCCTAATGAAAGCAAAATAATTTTCGTGATTTCCAGGTTGGTCATCTCGTTGCCGCCGCCAATATTATAGCATTCCCCCGGCTTTCCTTTTTCTAATGCCGCCAAAATACCGGCGCAATTATCCTCGACATACAACCAGTCCCGCACGTTAAGCCCATCGCCATATAAAGGAACCTGTTCGTTTTTCATCGCTTTGGTGATAAAAAATGGTATCAGCTTTTCCGGGAACTGATACGGCCCGTAGTTATTGCTCGAACGCGTGATAACAACCGGCATTCCGAACGTCTCGAAATAGGCGCGACACATCAAATCCGCCGACGCCTTACTTGCTGAATAAGGTGAATTCGGCTTAAGCGGCCAATCTTCGCGAAAAAAACCATCCTTGCCCAAACTGCCGTACACCTCATCAGTTGATATTTGTAAAAATCGCCGAACACCCGACTGCTTGGCTTGAGCCAGTAAAAGTTGCGTTCCCAGAATATTTGTTTTGATAAATAAACCCGGGTCATACAGCGATCTATCGACATGCGATTCGGCGGCAAAATTAATTACATAATCGAAACCAGGTTCAAATACCTTTTTTACGTCTTCAAGATTACTTATATCTCCTTTAACGAAAAGATATTTATCGTTTTCGGTAATTCCTTCAAGGTTGGCTAGATTACCGGCGTATGTCAGCATGTCAAAATTGACAATCTGCCAATCGGGACGGGTTTTCAGGGCGTAGCGGATAAAATTCGATCCGATAAAACCGGCGCCCCCGGTTATTAATACCCGGATAGCCATGGTCAATGGAACCTAACCATCCTTACGCGTCCAGTCATAAGGAATCTCTTTGGTATGGGCGTCGAGACGATATTCATCCGGCGATTCGTGATTGTACGGTTCGGTGGGAATATTGATCATCAGCGATTCGCTTTCGCCGATTGCCTTAAATCCATGATAAACATTGGGCGGAATAATCACCAAAATCGGATTATGCTCGCCAACGATAAATTCATTTATCAGCCCGAAAGTAGGCGAATCTTTACGCGAATCGTACATTACCAGCTTGGTCATCCCTTTAATACAGAAAAAGTAGTCGGTTTGGATTTTATGATAATGCCAGGCTTTCACCACTCCCGAATACGCGGTGG
This sequence comes from uncultured Ignavibacteria bacterium, assembly GCA_964614835.1. Lineage (GTDB taxonomy): Bacteria > Zixibacteria > MSB-5A5 > UBA10806 > 4484-95 > JAAYTW01. The sequence continues at coordinate 15,504 of CAZTNJ010000034.1, forward strand.
TAAAATATACCTGTCCGAATTTCTTGAATTCCGGATCGTCCGCTCGAAGGATTTCAGCCAGCCTTCCCCGTTCATCGGGGATGACTTTAAGCCGTTTGGCGATAACGCCATCGATTAATTTCATAATACCTGTTCCTATTTCTTGCGTCTTCTTTTCAAATGGTTGCGAACGATATTGATAGTGTCGTTGTACGCGTCTATAGATTCGCCGGCGTCAGTCCAGCTTCCCGTAAGCATCGCGTATTTCATGGCGCCCATCTCGATATAGGCGTTATTGACATCGGTAATTTCCAATTCGCCGCGTTTCGATGGTTTCAGCGTTTTTACTATATCGAACACCCGATTGTCGTACATATACACGCCGATTACCGCCAGATTCGATTTAGGGTGTTTAGGTTTTTCGACAATTCTTACCACTTTGCCGTTTTTGATTTCGGCCACGCCGTATTCTTTTGGATTTTTCACTTTTTTAAGGAAAATCATCCCGCCCTGGCCATCGTTCTCAAATCGATTCACCGCATCTTTGATATTGTGTTCAAGAATATTATCGCCCAGGATAATTATGACCTTATCGGCCCCCACGAAATATTCACACAATCCAATCGCTTCGGCAATCCCTCCCTCACGCGCCTGATAAGTGAAATTGAGATGCTTCAAACCGAACTCGCCGCCATTGCCCAATAATTTTAAGAAATCGCCGGCGTTGTTGCCGCCGGTTACGATCATTATATCCTTGATTCCGGCATCGACCAATGTCTGAATCGGATAATAAATCATCGGTTTGTTATAAATCGGCAGAAGATGCTTGTTGGTGATTTTCGTGAGCGGATAAAGCCTTGTTCCCAATCCGCCGGCCAGAACAATTCCTTTCATATTCCCTCCTATCCTCACATCTATTATAGGTTCAGGCTCGGGTCATGACAAGGGAATTTATTTGCATCCGCTACCACAAAGATTAATGGCGTGCCATTTTTTATTTGCGTTTTGTCGATTTATCGTATTCAACGTTGCATAATACTGCGTTATAAGTGTTGAATTTGATATTCTTGGGTTTCTCAGGCAATGGGGGAAGTAAAATATCTTCTTCTGGCTTCTCGCTCCAGATTTGCAGATGGGCGTATCTCTCCCCATCAAAAGAAATCGTTAACGGAATTAACATTTCGAAATTTTCGGATACTCCTTCTCGTTTAAGATGGCATGTCACTTGATATTTTCCTTCTGCATTTTGGGCCGTTGAATGAGAAAAAGTAAAGGACGGAATGCCCGTGTTATATACCCACTGGTTAAAAAACCAATCCATGCCCTCACCGGTATATTTTTCTAAAATTACCTGTAGGCTTTTGGTTGTTATGGGTTTTAGGCGATGTTGTTCGAGCAACTCCTTTAAAAATGCCACAAACGCATCATCTGAGCCATTTTTGTAATCATGAAGTAAAAAACGAATCATATGGAATATGTATGCCCCTTTTTCATATACCAGAGTCGAATAATCATCGGACTTGGAGGAATTTAATCTATAACCCATAATAATTGGTCCAGCCTTGGACCCTATTCCTGTCCTGGAACTTCCATAAACGATATCTTTACGCCATTGTTCAAGGATATTATCACAGGTTTTATTATTCTTGAATACCATTTGGAAGAACATGAAACCACAATATTCGGCCAAGCCCTCAACAAGCCATATATCGCGGTAACTCTCATTCTGCGCAATATTCCCCCACCATTGATGGGAAACCTCATGCGCCCTGAATTGAATATCGCCGCCGGCCAGGTCTTCTGTTTGGAAAGTCATAAATGAATAGTGAATCAAACCCGGCGACCCCTGGCCGAAATAGCCTGGCATTTCATTAGCCCTAATCTCCTTAAATGGAAGCGGCCCGAAGAGACTTCCGAAAAAGTCAAGGCTACTAACAACATCCCGCTTAACTGTCCCCATCATTTCCGAATTTGACAACTCGCCCGCCGCCTTATTCAGATACATTGCTAATTGTTTATGAGGGATATTCTGACATAGGTAAACTGTCACATTTGGAACCGTATCTACCGGCATCGTTAGCGAATCATAATGGCCAACATAAAACGAAACAAACGAAACGGGATATTCTTGAATCCAGGTGGCATTTATTCGATTGTTAGATTCGATCGAGTTCTTATGTTCGGCGCTCGCGATTATTTGATAATCTTTTGGATAATTATAATTAAGCTCATAGGATGCCCGGTCATTTAATATGTTTTGTGGATACCAGAAACTTAAAGACCTAATATAGAATACCCCATATATGTTTTCTAAAGCGTTGCACTTATAATAAACGGTGATTGAATCAGGCGATCCTATATCTAATGGCTTTTTTAGAACAATTCCGAATCCCGGTTCATCTTTACGATATACTATTTCGAGTTTCTCGCCCCTTGAATCGAAAACCGAATCAACGACATTTTTATAAAGGTAGTAAAAGTGGATATATTTTCTTCCCCAGCGCATCGGGGTAAAGTTTATCGTGCATTTGACATACATATCTCCATTTCCTTCAACATTTGAATCAATTCGGTAATGCGTTATATCGATAGGCATTACGCCCCGTTGTGAAGGTAATGAGTTGTCTGGAGTATAAGCCGATACAATTTCGTTTAGTTTATTCCCAGCCACATTTTTAAGCAATGAAAGCATGTATAAATCATCATAATATGGATTTTCAAGAAAGGCTGTTCGCCCATATTTGATACCGGTAAAATAACCATAAAAATAGGTTCCCGGTCCGCCGGCAAGACAATCATCTAACAAGGCGTTGGGCAGGTATATTCCCTGATGGTCGAAAGCGCGATTCACGACTTCCTGCAATAGCATAAATGTTTTTTTATCGACATTACTCTTTATAAAATTGGATGTATCTGGCATTTTGTCAATTTCGGCAGTAAAAAAGACAGTTAAATCAGAAAATTTATCATCCAGCGTATCCCTCTTAATATACCTCTGCAACTGCCCCCGTTCAACCTCATCGGGAGGAACATAAACGAATCGGCCACTCCCCTCAAACACCATTGCCATCACTCGCCCCGTGCCAAAATCGAATAAAGTCAGCTTTCCTTTGCCCAACTGAAACTGCCCATTCCCGCGGATAATTGTCAGGCTGTCGATGTTTCCAACCAAGACCGATTGTTTATCGTTTTTCTCCATATTGGCAATAAAATCTTTGACGCTGATTTCCGCGTTAACAGTGCCAAATGCCGCAAAACAGAATCCGATACCAATTACAATTAACAGGAAAGTCCGAGACCTAAACATCACTACACCTCCCGAGATTCGTTAAAATCACAATAATTGCCAAATATTACTATTATATTAAGCAACAGGCAACAAAAAATCTTAGCCCACCGGATTAAAACACTTGCCAAAAACATGGTTATTATGTTTAATTGCCGATGCCGAAAGCCGACCCCGAAAACGGCCGGTAGGTGATGCGCCCATAGCTCAACTGGATAGAGCGTCTGACTACGGATCAGAAGGTTGGGGGTTCAACTCCTCCTGGGCGTATTTTTTATAAAGCCGGCTTAACTACTTTTGCGATTCTACTATCTTCCCCTCGGTGGTGTCCATGGACAATAATTGATTGTAGCCGTTCCTTTAAAATAGGATACTAACCTCGTGATGTCGTTTGCTTGAAGTTCGCAGTTTCCGGTAATATCCCCCGGGGAAAAAAATATGTTGTCTGTCGAATCGTTGTAACATCTAAATGATGGCAGATCGCATAATCCCTTGAAAAATCTAACTCCATAGGTAACATCGCCGCCAACCAGCTCTCCGTCACAATTGAAATCGCCAGGTATATAATCGCAGGTTTCCGGCCGGTTTAGATGAAAGAAAATCGGGCTGAAATGCTGTGTTAAAGTATAAGGATTGCCGCCCAGGCTATCCCGAACATAGGATGACCCTAACACCGAATTTACGCCCGCCGCCAAGACCGCCATCGTATCATTCACAAGCGATGAATCACTTATGGCCAGTATTTTTATTGAACCAATTTTAACAGGGTACGACGAATGAAAATAAGGATTTGCGGAACCTGTATAGCCTAAAAAGGAAATGCTCGACCATCCGCTAGCGTTTGGCGGCGAATGTTGCGGGCTTCGGCACGAGGTCGAATCGAACTCGTACGAAACTTCTCCGCACCATGATGAATCAATATAGGAATCATGTAATCCCAAGCAAAGGTGGAAACGCGATATGAAAGCATCGTAGGATGTTTTGGCGAGTATATCAATACTGGTTGTATCGCCGATTCTGGCGTATACAGGACTCCCATCCGCTTTTCCATACCAGATATCAACCCGATTAACCGGCGGATTTATAAAATAAAACCTCGGCAAACTAACGATAATATCATAACCCGGCCCGCCCAATGTATCCCCGGCTGACATATGCCAAGGGGCCGGCTCCCTGAATGGATTAACGGTTATACCGCCATAGGCCGTTGAACTCGTGATAACGACTGGCCAGACCAGCGCCCGCGTTGGAGTCAGAAAGTGCATCCAGGGATTGGGGCTTCCCCCAATGTCGGCAATACCTAAAAATTTTCGCGAATGATACCCGGCAGGATTAGGAGGAGCCCCTTCCCATGCAGCCAAAAACGATGCATCATCCCATTGAGTGAAAGGATAATATAATGTCCCTCGCGTGTTAGCCAGATCGGCATTGATAAAACTATCACTCGATATTAGCGGTAGATGAATATTCGCCACGTAAGCTCCAGGCGTGCACTTAAAATATACATTCAAGTTGATTGTATCGCCGGGATGAACGTTATAAGTCGTATCGTTAACGCTTCCGAAATAGACGTAAAGAGAGTCACCGGCCAAAACCGGATTATTCGAAGCGAGTATCGTTAAAATCCACATGATTAAAAAAGAAATCAAACTTAAGCGTACGTTATGCATACATGCCTGTAGAAAAACCTCGACAAATCATTTTATTCCAATCCAAGAATACAATGAATCCACGTAACTATAAGCAGATATTGAAATAATGTCAAGATAAATCCCCGCCAACCAATCATAATGCCGAATTATCGACATTGCTTTCTATGCCATCTAATTGACAAATCTCGATGCGAAATTGGTTAAAATTAGCCCCGGATTATTTCTTTCACACTGGCGTAGGTATGTGTTGATTCGTTTTGATGTACCGATATTACGGGGAATATCATGACTATTGCTCTGTATATCAGTACCAGCAGGCATATCAGGCCAATCGTTACCGCGAATTCAAATATCGATGGAAAATATGTTTTCGTAGCGTACAATGGTTTATATGCTATCAGGAAAACATCCACCCGGTTTAGAACAACTCCGAGCACCACCAATGTCGCCCCGACAAAGAGCCCTGTTACCGATTGCCTGATTTTCTGGCTCGAGAACATCAACATCGGAATTACGACTCCGCCGACCAGTTCAAGAATAAACATAAACGATGCTAATGAGCCTTCAATAAGATATGGCCAGGCATCCCGAATAGTCAAATCGACCAATTTTACCCCGAGATAAATTCCCAAAAATACCGGAATATATCTGGCCAGCGTGGATAGAATATCCATTTCCGGCTGAATTTTAAACGATCTTGATGCTAACAGAGATTCGAATATCACCATGGGATATCCCACCGCTATCGCCGAAAGCAGAAACAGTAACGGCGATATCGGCGTGTACCATAAAGGATGCATTTTCGTTGGCGCGATAAGCATGAGCGTACCAAGCGATGATTGATGAAGACTTGACAATACGACGCCAGCAATTATAAATACAAATAGGAACTTGCCAAGGGTTTTATCGGCAATATTAAGGAGCGTTTCCGTTAATTTATTAAAAACCGATAAGCCATTAGGCAAATTTACCTTACCTTTAAATCGTTCAACTACAATCGGCAAAAACTCGATATATAAAACCGAAAGATATATCATCACGCACATACCGACTTCGAATAGCACGGAATTCCCCTGCCACATCGATGGCAACATCGGATGCCAGACACTGTAATAGCGGCCTAAATCGGCAAGCAATCCGATAACCACGAAAGTATAACCCAGTAACGCTGTCAATAGCGCTGGACGGGTAATCGCGTGATATTTTTCCTGATGAAATATTTCAGCTAGTGCCGCCGTTGTAAAACCGCCGGCCGCTAACGCCACGCCGCTGGCGACATCGATTGAAATCCATATCCCCCAAGGATATTGATTATCGAGATTGGTGGCACTACCAAGACTAAAAATCATCCTGTAGAGATAAGCCAGTATCCCTAACCCCGCAATCGCCGCCAGAATCTTTGTGCCAGTGGTGAAATATTTAGCGCGAATCGGCATGGCAATCTGATTAGTGCTCATGCTTATCCGGGTCCCCTTTCCCGCGATTGCGGAATGAAAACATCGCTAACCCAAGCAATCCATAAAGCGCTAAGGGCGGCACGAAATTCTTGAACACTCCATGTTGTATCGATTCGGTAGTTTCGGGAATCGGATTGCTATCTAATTTTGGCAATTCCGTTTTTTCCAAATTCGCTGCCGTGAGATACATCCAGCTTGTCCCGCCAATTTCGGTTTCCCCATACACGTGCTCTTCATATCTATCGGGAAATTTTATAATCTGGCTATGCGCCAATTCAAGCAATTCTTTTCGAGTGCCGAATGTTAGAGCTTCGTTAGGGCAAATTTCCACACAGGCAGGGCGCTTATTTTCTTTGGTCACCCGTTCATAGCAGAACGTACATTTACGGACTTCGGGATCAAGCGCGTTGTGATATTCGTATGCTGGAATCTGAAATGGGCAGGCAACCATGCAATAACGACAGCCAATGCATTTCCAGGCGTCGTAATAGACCGGCCCTTTTTCATCTTTGCGAAGCGCCCCCACTATGCA
>CAZTNJ010000035.1:0-21624 GCA_964614835.1 uncultured Ignavibacteria bacterium
CTTTAAGGATTTTATGTTTCCACTCCCAGTTCATCCATCAATCCCGAACAAATCCAGATGTCTTTTTTGGCGAATTATCCTGAACTTGTCGATTTTAACAAGCCGAGAACGGTAATCTGGGCAGGCTATAGATTTGAAAAAACTACGCCGACATTAGCGGTCGATTTCATTGCTGGAAACGGCCAGCCCGCGACCGAGAAATATCGTTTTGTGGTCGATCTTACCGGTAAAATCCTATACCAAGAAAATCTGGTAATCGATGTGAACGTTACCGGGCAGATAGACGGTTTGGCCACCGAGAATTTTAAGGCCGAGCAATGCGGTAATGAAGTTGCAACCGGGATGCCGCATGCCCGTGTTTTTATTTCTGGCGGAAATAGCGCCTATGCCGATTCGGCGGGAGCATATACAATAACAAATAGCGGTTCATCTGCGGTTACGGTCGTTTCGACGATGCGCGGACATTGGTTCAGGGTATATAATCAGGCCGGCGCTGTAGATTCGCTTTATATGTCGGTGACGCCTCCTGGCCCGGCAAATTTCACCCACAATTCATCGAATACCGAATATATAAGGGCTCAAGTTAACGGTTACCTGCATTCAAATATGGTAAGGGATTTCACGTTAAAATACAATCCTACTTATCCAACTATTTACAATCAAGCTGAATTTCCCGTTTATGTTAACGATAATACTGGTTATTGTCCTGGCAATGCCTGGTATGATGGTTCATCGTTAACATTTTGTCGGGCGGGCAGCGGTTATCCCAATACGGCATTTTCAACTGTAGTCCACCATGAATATGGCCATCATCTGGTGGCAATGGCGGGAAGCGGCCAGGGACAATATGGCGAAGGCATGGGGGACGTAATGGGACAATTGATTACCGATAATCCCGGCGCCGCGATTGGTTTTTATGGTGATTGCGTAAATCCTTTACGTACAGGCAATAATACAATGCAGTATCCCTGTACCGATGAAATTCATACTTGCGGGCAGTTATTGTCGGGTTGTGTATGGAGTACGCGGAATGCCTTGTTGGCGACCAATCCGACTACCTATAGAGATATAATTTCCAATTTGGCAATTAACGCGATGCTTCTTCACACCGGGACAATGATCGAACCAAATATCGCGGTCGATTATCTTACTCTCGACGATAACGATGGAAACATAAATAATGGAACGCCGCATTTTTCCGAAATCTGTTCCGGGTTCGGCGCCCACAATATGGATTGCCCCGCTTTAACACTTGTTACGTTCAGTTACCCAAGTGGTAGGCCTGCCACGGTCTTGCCATCCGGAGGAACCACTGTACGAGTAAATGTTACCGCGGTGGGAGCGACTCCCCAGCCTGGCACCGGCAGATTCTATTACAATCTTGGCACAAGTTGGGTAAATGTGGCCATGACACAGGTATCCAACAATGTATACGACGCAACTTTCCCCACGAGCACATGTGGCACAAATATTAAGTATTATTTTACTGTTCAAACCACTACCGGATTAACCGTTACCGATCCATCCGATGCACCTACAAATTACTACACGACTGTCTCGGCAAGTTCGATAACCACAGTATTCTCTGATAATTTTTCCAGTAACCTCGGATGGACAGGATTAGGCGGTTCGGGCGAATGGACTATAAGCGCCGCTACCGGTGGCAGCGGAAGCGATTATCATGGCGGTCCGGATCCATCGGTTGACCATTCCCCCACCTCGGATAACCGGGTTCTGGGAACCGATAATACATCCGGAACCGGCGGCGATTACAGCGCCAGCCTAGCATCCACATACTGGGTGACATCGCCGGTAATAAACTGCTCCGGGCGCACTCATGTGTCGCTGGAATTCTATCGCTGGTTGGGCGTCGAACGCAACACTTACGATCACGCGTATCTGGCCGCATATAATGGTTCATCCTGGGTAACTCTATTCGAAAATGGGTCGACGACTATTGACGAATCGGAATGGAGTCTGGTTACTTACGATGTTTCGGCGGTGGCCGATAACAACGCCAATTTTCAAATTAGATTTGGTATCGGGCCGACTGATTCTGGCTGGGAGTACTGCGGATGGAACATCGACGACATAAAAGTTACGGCGTTGGAGTGCCTATCAACGACAGGTATTATCAATGGAGTTGTCAGCGGTAACAGCGGCCCTCTCTCGGACGCTATCATAATAGCCAATGATGGGGCGGGGCATATTTACCGCGATACAACATTTACTGGCGGCGCTTATTCTATGACTGTATTGGCGGGAACTTATACGGTTTCTTATTCTCATCCTAACTATGTCGATACGGCCAGAACGGGCGTGGTTGTCGGTATTGGAAATACGGTCACTATCAACATGCATATGAGAGCAAGACCGGGAGCCGTGGCCGGTATGGTCGCTTCCGATTTCGCAATGCTTAATCCGATTCAGGGCGTAGTTGTCAGGGCGCTGGGATTCGCTCAAACAGATACGACGGACGCCTCAGGCGAGTATTTTATCGGTAATATCCCGGCTAATTCATATGATTTCTCGTTCACTCATCCGGCCTATTTTGACACGATCCTAAACGGTATTAACATCGTGGCCGGCGATACAACCTGGGTGGAAATGATTATGATGCCGAATTGCGTATATTTGCTTGGCGATTTAAATGGCGATGGGAATTTGATCGCTGGAGATGTAACATTTGGAGTTCGGTACTTTAAAGGCCTGGGCGACAATCCCGCCGATAGTTGTTATCTCGATTCGACCCATTCTTATTTGTATGTTGCCGGCGATGTAAACGGCAATTGCGAATTCCGCGGGTCGGATATAACCAAGCTGGTCAGCTATTTCAAGGGCGGAACTTCTTTGGATTACTGCCACTTCTTCCCGCCGCCATATAGAATCAAACCTGTTTATATAAAGCCGAAATATCAGCCTGAATATTGATCATCGGGTTTACGCTCCGTAAACAATCGGTTAAAATGGCAATTAAAAAGGGCGATCAAGCGGTCGCCCTTTATTGTTTTCCCCATTAAATGGATTTATTTCCCAAACAACCCTTTAAGCTTATCTTTGGCTTTATCTTTTACTTTATTTTCTAATTCCTGCTTTTGCTGCTGGGCTTTTTCTTCCGCCTGTCGTTGTAATTCTTGTTTCTGTTTTTCAGCTTCGGCTTCGGCCGCTTTTTTCAATTGGTCTGTTGTCCCCTTAACGATTTCCGAAGATGTCGCTTTCACCGATGGATCATTGAACGTGCCGCCCACGCCGACATTGACTATCACTGTTTCATCAGTTAGCAGGTTTACGTCCTGTTTAACCAAACCTGAGATAACCGAATTTGCCGATGATTTCAGCTCGGCGGCCGGAACCTGAATTTTCAGAATATAGTCTAACGATTTATCTATACCATTAGAGCCGGAAGCAGTCAATTGATACTGGCCAAGTTTCATTGGAGTTGGATTGAGATGGAATCGGCCATCTTTTATGGCAAAAGCGCCGCTGAGATTAGCCATGGTCGGATTATTTAAAGCCGATAACTTGATGGTTTCGGCAACCTTATTCAAAGGAGCGAAATTTTCAACTTTCGCCTGGGGGATTTCCAGGAATCCCTGACTGCTAAGCGAACTCCAGATGGGTATGAGGGAATCGCCAAGATCGGAGTTTATCCTAAGTTCGCTGCTAAGCGACCCGGTCATATATTCGGAAAACGGCGCTAAACGCTGAACTGTTACAAATGTCTTAAACATATCAGGAATTGACACGTTTTTCATCGCCAAACCAAAATCGATATGTGGCTTAGCCGGAGGAATGTATTGGTAAGAGCCGTTACTGGTCATTGTCCCTTGGAGCATATTTGCTTTCAAATCGACTAAAGTTAAAACCCTATCTTTCAGCATCAATTTGCCGTTAACATCATTCATGGTCAGATTCATCAATGACACTTTTCCAAAACGGGAAGCTAACACGAATTCAACGCGTTCAGGCAGCGGTATAGCGTTTAGCGGCCCGCCTTCGGATACCAGAAATGGATTCAGATCGAAATTATTGGAATTGGTCGTGAGATTACCGGTTAATGTTTTTCCGGAAAACACATAGCCGATAATATCGTTGAGAGAGCCATTAGCCGTAAGGTCACTTTTTCCCATTATCAGGTTAAAATTACTCAAAGTCGCCTGTTGGGGACTAATCGCCAGATTTGCCGATTTGATATTTATCGGCACCGGAATTGTTGGAGCCGCATAGCGAATATCGGTTACGGAGATTGCCCCACTGGCGGATGCCTGTTGGATTTGTTTATTGTCAAGCGCGGTTTTTTTTCCGGCGAATTTAAAATCAGCGGCAACCAATCCTTCCAGTTTGACAGAATCTCCTAAAGGCACAACATTTCGTAGTTCACCCAGATTGATTTTTCCCCTTACGAATCCGTTTACCTCAGGGTCAGATTCAAGAGTCCTGGCGATTAATTGAGCATCGATAGGTTCATTGAGCATCTCCAGATGGAATTTTTTCAGTTCAACAACCGCATCGTCGAGTTTGTCCCCCGGATTGCTTATCCGCAGGTCTATGGTCACTTGTTTAACTGGAGCGGGCATCTGACTATATTGGAACATGCCATTGTTGACTGTCAAACCGATATCGAATGAGGGTATTTTCGTTTTATTATAGATGCCCTGGATTTTTCCCTGAAACGCCAATTCGCCCTCTGTTTTTAATTGGTCGAAATCTTTTTTATAAATCGCCGGAATCATCGATAGAATATCTTTAAAATTCGATTTCGGCGACTCGAAACCCATGTCAATCTGAATATCCTCTCCAGACATTGCCACAAAGCCGTTAAAATTCAGGGTCAGATTGTTGAGTTTGATTTCGTTTTCTTTAAAGGCGAATTTTCGGCCAGCCAAATCTATGTCGAGATCGGCTTTAAAATTCAGGGAAGCATCACGAAGGTATGAAATATTACCCACCTGTGCCGATAATTGGGCGATTTCAGTTAGGGTTGAAAGCGTAAACTGCTGCTGGGTGAAGTCCCCTTTTCCCTGATGATTAAGGCCGGATATTTCCGCGCTTACCGCGCCTGCCTTATCGATATATAATAGCGATCCATTAAGTATTTGATATCTACGTATGGATAGATTCATGCTTCCCGATGATGATTGCGTTTGCGAGGCGGGTTCGGCTGGAATCATTATATCCCAGTTTACCAGGCTATCTTCGTTTTTAAGCAACTTAATTCTTGGTTCGTTTAATTGAATCGAAACCAAATCCACTTTTTGGGAAAATAGTAAAGCCGCCAGATTGGCGGTCGCTTCGATTTTGCCGAGCGCCATCAGCGTATCCCCGGTAAAAGGTCCGCGGTTAGTAATAGTCATATCGCTGATAGAGATTGTGGCGTTGGGGAAATGACTGAACAGATTAAATCCAACATCGCTAAAATTAACATCGGCATTGATACTTTTATTTGCCTGCTCTTTGGCCAATGCCACGATTTGCGGTTTAAAAATAATCGGAATCAAAATCATTGCTATTACGATAACTCCGATTATTATTCCCGCTATGATTGCCGCTTTTTTCATTGGTGTCCTCCTAAAACGAATTTATCCCAATAGCAATATTATACTTCAAATAAAGTCGACATGCCAAATAATTTAAATATAAGTTTATCTCATGCCCTTTTATCAGGAATAATTCAGTGCGAATTCTTTCTGATTCATTATATTATCCGGGCGCTGTAGATTTGATATTAACCGCCTGAAGGAGGTTTGTTTAGATGCGAAAATGTAAACCTGGAACCATTGATAAAGGGTCTATTGTAATCGCGCTGGTTTTATTACTGTTTATTGGAGGATGTCGGAGCGAAAATAAACAAGCGGCGCTATCGGTAGAGCGCGGTACCTTAGCGTGGGATTATCCCGGCAGGCTCTCAAATTTAATAAATAAAGACTCGCTTTCTTTTAGCGATAGCCTTGGCATTGCCAGTTATCTTTATCACGCGACCGTCATGGATTTACGGCTTTATGAACTTCAAAGCAAGCTAACAACCGCCTATTTTTGGGGCTGCCATGATCGGTGTATCAAAAGGCGCTGTACATCGGGGGATATCGCGGCCGCAACAGCCGCATACCTCTTACGAGGGCAAACAGATTCGGCGATGTTCTCGATAAATCTGGTTAATCGGGAAATTGTCGGGAATGCGGTGGAAATCCGCGAGATTGGGATGATTGCAAGTTTTATTGCCGATAAGAAATTTAACGGCGATTGGCAAAGGCCCTATAAGGATGGTTTAATTAAAACGCCTTCGGGAATAGCCTTATGGGCGGTAACATCGATAAATGCCGGGGCAAATCCCAAAGAGTGGACCGCTATCTTGACTACCGAATTAAAAGCATCGGATTCGCCATCGCTAAAATACGCTATCGCCTATGCCCTGATGAAATCCGGAAACCCCTTGATTGCCTGGCAAACCATGCCGGTATATATTCCCGAAACGAATCGATTCGCGCCCCCGGATTTCGAGCAGGAGCTTGCCAGCGGTAATAATCCTAATATTTCGCCCGTATATTTGCCCCTCCACCAATTCATTATAAGTGAAATAGAAAAGGCCTATTTGCAATATTTCCTCAGAAATAATTCTTCACTATCCCATGACAGCATATCTAAAGTGATTACCCTTGCCAAAGCCAAGGGAATTAGTATAAGCATCGACTTTGACAAACCCGCAACCGAATCGGAATTCATCGAACAGATTAGACTTGCTAAAACAATGAGGACAAGCGCCGAATTTTCACCACAAACCGGTTTATCAAAACTAACCACTCCCCTTGCTCGGGCATTTTTTCTACACATCGAAGCGTCCAGCCCGAAAAGTAAAAAAGCCGTTGTTAAAGAGCTAATATTTGCCGAAATCGAAGCTATAAAGTCGATAGACGACTGGGAATCCAAAATCCTTATAACGTTGGCTCTCGAGAATATCATGGCTCCATCGGAAGTACTGTCTCGAATAAGTCCTTTTATTCCGCAGGATACCAACATGGTAGACTATTCGCCGGAATGGTTGGCGATATACGCGGCTTATTGTGTCGGCGATAACACCAAATCCGAGAGGTTGGCCGGGATTGGAGAAGAGCTTAAGCATGCGTACCCATACGCACCGGGAATCGCAGACTTGATAGAAAAAATAAACCGGATGTGTAATCAGTAAGAACCTGAGAGAATAGGAATTCTAAACTATAGCTTTGGCCATCTTCTTTTTAGAAGACATATAAGTATAAAGCGCCGGAATTACAAAAAGAGTTAATCCAAGCGAGAACAATAACCCGCCTATAATAACGATCCCCATCGATACCCGGCTCTGGGCGGCCGCGCCTAACGCCAAGGCAATCGGCAAAACACCAAATGTGGTGGCAAGACTGGTCATCAGGATAGGCCGGAAACGTTGCCCGGCGGCATCAATAACCGCATCTCTGATACTAAGCCCTTGGGCGCGTCTTTGATTGGCGAACTCGACAATCAAGATTCCGTTTTTTGTTACTATCCCGATTAAGGCGATTATACCAATCTGGCTGAAGATATTAAATGTTTGCCCGAACAACCAGAGAGATAATATCGCCCCGGCCAATGCCAGAGGAACAGTAAACATAATGATCAGTGGATCGCGGAAACTTTCGAATTGCGCGGATAAAATCAGATAGACAAGAATAAGCGCCAGAATAAACGCAAACAGCAGGGTGTTAGAACTTTCGGCATATTCTTTAGCGGTACCGGCCAGACTTGTAGAGAATGACTCATCCAGGACGCTGGCCGCAATTCTGTTCATTTCATCGATTCCCTGTCCCAGCGTGTATCCCCTGCCCGGCGAGGCCATCACGGTGGCGGATATGTAGCGGTTGAATCGGTACAGTTGGGGTGGGCTGCTCCGGTATGATATTTCAACAAGGTTATCGAGCTGGATTAAGTCGTTGCGGCTGTTTCTGACATAAATCGAGTTAATATCCAAAGGTTCATCGCGGTTGATCCGGTTGGCCTGGGCTATTACCGAATATTGTTTTCCGTTTTGGATGAAATAGCCATAACGCTGGCCGCTAAAAAATAATTGAAGAGTCTCCGCTATATCGCGGATTGTAACGCCAAGGGCTCTGGCCCGGTCGCGATCAATGTAGATTGTCAACTCGGGTTTATTGAACTTCAGGTCGAGGTCAGTTACCGAGAAATATTTGCTCGACTGGGCCTGGCTCATAAATGCCGGTAAAACCGAACGCAATTTTTCAAGCGTCGGCGCTTGTATAACATATTGTATCGGTAAACTTCTGCCTCTTCCCCCGCCACCGATTGTCTGTTCCTGGGTGACATATGTCCGGGCGAATGTGTACTGGCTAAGTTCGCGAGTAACAGCGTCGGCGATTTCCTGTTGAGTTCTTTTTCGTTTATCCGGCGGCACGAGCGAAATTCTGACGAAACCGGAATTGACACTTCCTCCTCCTCCGCCTCCGGCGGTAAGCGAGACCATCACATTTTTCTCGGGCAGCGTGTCAACAATCGAAGCGATTTTTCCTATGTAATCATACATCGCCTCGTAGGATGTCCCTTCTGGCGCTGTCGAACTTATCATTAATCTGCTTTTATCTTCCATTGGCGCAAGTTCCGATGGAATCTGCAGCCCCAGTCCAAATATAATGGCTGCGGCCGCTATCATTATCAAAGGCGCGAGCCAGCGGCGATTAATAAACGCGCCGAGTCCGTTTCTGTAATTTTGATTTATTCGATTAAACCAATTTTCCGTAAGCAAGAATATTTTATTCTCATGGGTCGGTTTATGAAGAATTCGCGCGCTCATCATGGGGGTCAAGGTCAAAGAGACAAATGCCGAAATCAAAACTGATCCCGCTACCACAATCCCAAATTCCCTGAATAATCTTCCGGTAAGCCCTTGTAAAAACATAATGGGAAGAAATACGCAGGCCAGGGTAATAGTGGTCGATATTATGGCGAATAATATTTCTTTCGAACCATCATGCCCGGCTTTAATCGGGTCGGCGCCCTTTTCAATTCGTTTGTAGATATTCTCCAAAACTACAATCGCGTCATCCACAACTATTCCGGTAGACAGCACGATAGCCAATAGGGTCAGGATATTTATCGAGAAGCCGGCCAGATACATGATAAAAAAAGCCCCTATCAGGGATATCGGTATCGCCAGCATCGGGATAATCGTTGTTCGCCAGTGACGTAAAAACGCGAATATTACCAGAAGGACAAGAATAAACGCGATTGCGATTGTCTCGATTACCTCGATTATTGCTTTGCGAATATTGGCCGTTGTATCCTGGGCGAAATTTATAATGACATCATCGGGCACATCTTTCATAATCTGTTTAGTCCGGCGATAAACCTCATCGGCGATAGCGATTTGATTCGCTCCGGGTTGCGGTATTACGACTATCGCTACCATTGGAATAAGCCCGTTGCCTCGAAGAATCGAGCGCTCGTTTTCGGGCGCCAGGATTGCCTCGCCAATATCGACGAACTTAACAACGGAGCCGTTACTTTCTTTAATTATAAGATTATTGAAATCCTCAGGAGTAACCAGCCGTCCAAACGTCCTGATCGATAACTCGGTATTATATCCTTCAATCCTTCCGGATGGTAATTCGACATTTTCGCGATTCAGGGCGTTTCTGACATCTAAAGGCGTAAGACCGTAAGCGGCCAGCCGAATCGGGTCTATCAACAATTTCATGGCGTATTTTTTTTCGCCCCAAATATTGATTTCGCTGACCCCCGCTATTGTTTGAAGCCGCTCTTTGAAAATATCATTGGCGATAGCCGATAGTTCCAGAAGAGATCGCTTGTTGCTCTGCAGAGTCATCGAAAGAATCGGATTGGCATCGGCGTCGGCTTTAGAGATGGTCGGCGGATCGATATCGGCCGGAAGCTCGTTCATGGTCCGGGAAACGCGATCTCGGACGTCGTTGGCGGCATCTTCCATATCAACGCCGAGTTCAAATTCAACCCTGATTGTGCTTCGCCCATCGCTGCTTGTGGATGTAATCGTACGAATACCGGCGATCCCATTAACCGATTCCTCGATAGGTTCGGTTATCTGGGATTCGATTACATCGGCATTGGCGCCGGTGTATGTTGTGCTCACCGTGATTATCGGCGGATCGACGCTGGGGTATTCGCGTACCCCAAGAAAGTAGAAACCGATTCCTCCGAACAGGACTATCAGGATTGATAGAACGATTGACAGAACCGGTCTATTTATACTGATAGATGAAATATTCATCGATTTTGGCCAATCAGTTTTTCAGAGCCGTCAGTTTGGCTTCTTTGCCGTCGATTAATTGTAGCAGGCCGCTGGTTATTAAGGTGTCGCCCTCGGAAATCCCTTCAGATATTTGAATCCCGGTATCGGTCCGCAATCCGGTTTTTACGGGCGATAAAATCGCCTTGCCACTTTTATATAAAAATACGACTTCGCCGGTTAGTTGAGGAATTACCGCCTCTGACGGAATAACAATAGCGTCGGGTATAACGTTGAGGATTATCTCAACTTTGGCGAATGAACCGGGAATCAGCTTGCTATCAGAATTTGGAATTTTGGCCCGCGCTTTGATCGTTCGGGTAAGCGGGTCGATTTTGGATTCGACGGCATAGATATTTCCATGGCGGGGATCGGGTGAATCTCCCGAGAGGATAGCTACATCGATCCCGGTCTTTAGCAGACCGGCATATTTTTCGGGTATAGAGAATTCGACTTTAATCGAGTCGATATTCTGGATTGTGGCGATCAACTTGTCGGGCGTGACATAACCGCCTTCACTAATATAACGCAATCCGATAACGCCGGCGAATGGGGCGCGTATGTCGGTTTTATCGATTTGCGATTGGATAATTTCCTTTTCGGCCTGAATGATTTTCAGTGAATTTTCGAATTTATCGTAATCTTCCCGGCTGATAGCCTGAATATTAAAAAGGCTTTTCTGGCGGTTTAAATTATCGATTGCCTGTTTCTCCTCATACATTTTTCGCTTAAGTTCGGCTTGAAGTTCGGTGTCATTAATTTTTAGAAGCGGTTCAGCTTTACTGACTTTCTTCCCTTCCATAAAATAAATATCGGCAACCCGGCCGGCGATTTCTGACCTGAGTTCGACTTCTTCGTTGGCCAGTAAAGTTCCTGTGGAGTAAATCCTGTTTTCCAAAAGCCGCGGTTTAATTATTAAGGCTTCAACCGGGGCAGCTCCTTTTCCGCTCGTGCCTCCCCTATCCACTTTTTTATCCTGATTATCGCCGCAACCGCCAAGTAAAAACACCACTACAGAGCCAATAGATGTAAGTAACAAGAGGCGAGATTTCTTCATTGATATTCGCATGACTTTTAAACCCTGGTTTAAGGCAATAATTTCCATCCGCTAATTTGCGATTTTAACCTAACTTAAAGACACAACAAATATTATAAGCAGTCAACAGGTTTTTTGTATATCGGGGTATTATTGAATTCATCGGGCTACACAAACGTCCCCAAGGGGATTCGAACCCCTGTTTTCGCCGTGAAAGGGCGGTGTCCTAGGCCGGCTAGACGATGGGGACTTAACGGCCAAGTCAATATATCGGTCGGCGAATTAGAGTCAAGCAATAATTTTATTATGGAAATACAAGTATGATATTTCGCCCCGAGATCGCCTAAATTATATCGCGGTTATTGGATTTGCAGTAATCGATTCAATTGGGCTCTGGCATCTTTCACGACTGCCAGACCTTCATCCGCGCCCGACATAACGGATAAGAATCGCAGCAGGGTTTCTTTCTGATTTTCAGGCTGCTTAAGGATTCCATATAATTCGGCCAGAAATCGTAGAGTCAGACCGTGATTTGTATTATCCTGAAGTTTCAAAATATATACATCACGGTCTTTGGCATAATTGCCCAGTTTCATATACGCCATTCCCAGAAATGCCCTTTGCCACAATTTGCCTGGAAGCATAGAACTGTCTGCCATCGCTTGAAGCGCGGTGATTGCGGTTTGCTGGTCTCCTTCTTCCAGGGCAATCAAACCGGCGATTTGATTGCGAAGCTGGGAATAGCCCTCTTTCATGTATTCTTCTGTTGTCGTATCGGCAGCTATCCTTTCTTGAATCAACTCATCTATCCGCTTTAAATCGGATTTGGCGCCCAGAAGATCCCTTTTCATCGCCAAAATAGCTCCACGATTATTGATTGCCCGCAAATTGCTGGGATTGCGTGCGAGGATTTTATCATTCCAGGCCAGTGCCTTATCTAATTCGCCATACTCCCAATAGATTCCAACAATACTCAAATCGCAATTATCGATATTTGCCTGGTTGATCGCATTATCGCGAGCCCGTTCGATATACCCAAGCGCATCTCTGATGCGGCCGGTTTGATAATATGCCGATGCCAGATGCATTTGAACGAAGTAGAGGTCGGGTTTTATTTTATTGGCTTGATTGAACTGCTCGATTGCTTCATCGTATTTGCCGAGATTCATCAGCAGCTCTCCGTAGGAGTCATGAGGATTGGCTTGATCGGCCGCTATCATAACATATTTTTTTACGTTATCGAGCGCCAGATCATAATTGCGAAGATAATAATTCAAATACGCCATCATGTTATAAGCAAACGCATAATTTGGATCGATCTTTAGGATTTTTTGATATTCCGCAATCGATTTCTCGTAATTTTTGATCTCCTGATATTGCGCCGCCAGGAATTCATGGGTTTCGAGGCAATCCGGAAATTTCTGGATAAACGTCGCCTGCAATGATCTGACTTTCGGCCAATCCCCGCCAATTCCAGCTTCAATAATTGAAATCAAAATGCGTTCTTTTTCTTTTATTTTTGGAAATGCCGATGTTGCTTTCGCGATCAGCTTTTTTGCTTCTTCCTTGTTACCCAGATAATCATTATTGAGCAGCGCCAATCGCGCATAAGCCATGGCAAAATTCGAATCAAGCTTGATGGCGTTTTCGAATTCCACAACCGCTTCCTTATTGTATAGCTTATGCATTGCCTCGATACCGTTTACATATGCCTTATATGCCTTGTCAGAAGAGGTAGTGACTTTTTTCTGGTCGCGAAGCGCGTACACGCCCGATACAACAACTAAAATCACAAATATCAATAGTAATAATCGCTTAATCATAATTTGACCTCGCCAGTGTACTTTGCATTTCCTTTTGTTCCAAGCGATTATATCCTGGGCGGCGGCTTAACCGCTCAATTGCATTAAATTTACGCCTTCTATATATAGAATATGGAAAAACCCGCAAAAGGTTTCAAGAAATACGATATTATTCCCTTAAAACCTAAATTCGCCATCGCTTAAGGGCAGGTATAAAATCATTTGAAGTTGTGTCGATGGACAAAGGAGTAATCGATATCAATTTTTTCTCGATAGCGCCATAGTCGGTATTGGGACCTTTGCCCGTGACTCTCATTTTCCCGGCAATCCAGAGATAAGTATTTCCCCGAGGGTCGATTTTTTCAGTAATTATATCTTCGTAAACACGTTTGCCGAGGCGAGTGATAGCATATTTTTGTATATCGGCTTTGGGATCATCGGGTACGTTGATGTTCAACAAGACTCCTTCGGGAAGGCCGTTTTTGGCCACGATTTTTGCAATCCTCCGGGTGAATGTGGCCGCTTTCGAGTAATCAGTATGGCCGTTGCCTGTCAGCGATACGGCTATTGAAGGAATCCCGAACAGGGTCCCTTCGATAGCCGCGGCTACTGTCCCCGAATAAGTAACATCCTCTCCCATATTAGCGCCGCCATTGATTCCGCTGATTACAAGATTGGGCATTTTCTTTAAAAGGTAATTCACCGATACCATTACCGCGTCGGTGGGAGTGCCATCGATAATATAGAAATCGCGTTCGAGCTTTTTCAATCGGAGGGGGCGCGTGACGGTCAATGAATGCGAAGCGCCGGAACGGTCTCTATCTGGGGCGACCGTGATTACCCGGGCGATTTTCGCCAGCGACTTTCGCAGGGCGGCGATTCCGGGGGCAAAATAGCCATCATCGTTGGTTAGAAGTATCGTTAGTTTAGCCGCCATAGGGTTTACATTATAACTCGATTTTCGCTTTTGTCAAGTTTATTGCCGGTTGACTGGATACCATTCATGGGCTATGTTGGGGCCTGATTACAGGCAAGGGTCGCGTAATCGGGCGAAATATTCAGATTAGCGTAGCCTGGCCGATATTATAGTAACGATAAATTACCAAGGCAGGGAGATTTATGATCGGGCTTTTAAGCGCCATGGACGAGGAAACTGAGCTTTTCCGACAGAATATCCGGATTGACGAATCTTCAACATACGCGGGCGTGACATTCAACAAGGGTACTCTCAACGGTGTCGCAATAGTCCATGGCAAATGCGGCGTGGGCAAAGTCAATGCCGCGGCCGCCACGCAAGCGATGATCGACAAGTTCGGAGTTAACAGCGTGATATTTACCGGTCTGGCCGGGACCCTGGTTCCCTATCTCAAACGCGGCGATGTAGTAATCTCCAATTTCGTCGGTCAACATGATTTTGATTTGACTGCGTTCGGAAAACGGCCCGGGCAAGTTACAGATAGCGGCCGCTTAATCGAGGCCGACCCCAAGCTGGTGCAAATCGCCGCCAAAGCCTACGAGGATACCCTGGCGCAAAACCGCAAAGAGGCGCAGATGGTGGTCGGGACGATTGTCACCGGCGATTCGTTCGTGGCCAACAGCGACAGGCTGAAATGGCTGCAGCGCGAATTCGGGGCCGTCGCCGCCGAAATGGAAGGGGCAGCAGTCGGGCAAGTATGTCAGGCGAATAAAGTCGCGTTCGTGGTGATTAGGGTAATTTCGGATGGCGCCTCCGGGGATGCCGCCGGACAGTTTATCATGTTTTTGGATGAGGCATCCGAGCTTTCGTATAAAATCGTAGCCGCGATGTTACCGCAGATAAGGTAGATATTGTGCCCCACCGCTCTGAGGTTGGTTCGGTAAAATGGCAGAATCGGTAGCCATACCGGGTTTGGCATGCCAAACACCTACGCGTATATTTGGGCCGATTGCGAGCGGCCCCTACAAAAACAAAAAAGGCAGAACCGCTTAATGATTCTGCCCTACAATTCTATCTATATTAACTTATCCCGACAGCCTGATATCTTTCAGTCTTAACTGAATCTTATTCGTGCCATTCCAGTTGTTGTATTCCAGAACGTAAACGATATCGACATAAGTCGGGCGGGTATGTAATTTACGAAGGAAATCGCCTAAACCAAATCCGATACAATCGAACACCTTTTCGCCACGCCGGACTTTGAAACGCAGATGATTCGATCCGACAATATAAGGCGCTCCGACCACCTCGGCATTATAAGTTACGAAAATCGGACGCATATTTATCGGTCCGAACGGAGCGAATTTCTCCAACACGGTTACCAGTTCATCGTTAATCGAATCGAGTTCCAATTCCGAATCGATATTCAATTTGGGAACCAGGTCTTCATCGGAGAGCATGCTGGCCGATACCTGATTCAACTTGCGGCGGAATGGTTCGATATTGGCCGGATCTATGGACAAACCGGCGGCGTATTTATGTCCGCCATAGCGGATAAGGTATTCTTCGCATTGCTTGAGCGCTTCGTAGAGATGGAATCCCGGAATCGACCTCGCCGATCCCTTTCCTTCTCCCCCATCAATTGCAATCATGACAGTCGGGCGATTGAATCGTTCGACTAATCGCGAGGCAACGATTCCAATAACGCCTTGATGCCATCCGTAAGATGACAGCACGATGGCGCGGTCTTTCTTGATATCGACCGTCGATTCCATCAGTTCAAGCGCTTCGTTGAGCGTCTGTTCATCGATATCTTTGCGCCGTTTGTTTTCTGAATTCAAGACTCTGGCGATAGCGTTCGCTTGCGTTTCATCGCGGGTTGTTAATAGCTTTATCGCTTTTTGGGCGTCACCAAGGCGCCCGACCGCGTTGATTCTGGGAGCAAGTATAAACACAATTTGCCCGGTGCCGATTTTATGCCCCATCACGCCGGAAATAAAGATAAGCGCTTTCAGTCCCGGTTTAGTAGTTCGGGCTACTTGATCTAATCCAAATTTGGTCAGAATACGATTTTCGCCGACAAGAGGGACGATATCAGCGGCGGTACCCAGCGCCACCAAATCAAGGTGGTCTTCCAGTTCGGTTTGATCTTGATTCAACTGGCGATACAAGGCTTGCGCGAATTTGAACGCCACGCCGACTGCTGAAAGCTCATATCCTGGTTTGTCATGCGAATCAAGCTTAGGGTTGATAATGACATCGGCACAGGGCAACTCCGGGCCGGGCTCATGATGGTCGGTGATGATACAGTCGACTCCTTTTTCACGGGCGATTTTGACTTCATTGACGGCCGTGATACCGCAGTCCACCGAAATCAATAAATCGATATCGCGCTTGAATGCTTCCTCCAGGCCATCCTCCGAAATGCCGTACCCTTCTAATAGGCGATTGGGAAGGTAGTAGGAAACATTGCCGCCCAGACGATTCAAAACCAGAAACATCAGAGCGGTCCCGGTGATTCCGTCGACATCGTAATCACCGTAGATCATCATTTTTTCGTTATTCTTGAGCGCTTGAATAACGCGTTCGACTCCTTTTTGCATCGAGGGCAGAACAAAGGGATCGAACAATTGGTCTAAACTTGGATTAAGAAACTTTCTGGCATCATCGGTTGAAATGATGCCACGGGCACAGAGGATTTTTGCGGCCACATAAGGAATATCCAATTCGCGGGCGAGCTTTTTGGCTTCCTCGACATGGACCTCATCCTCAACTACCCATTTTAATATCAGGTTAACAGTCTTCATCAGAATATAAAATACCGGCAGGCCTATAAGCCGAGTTCTGTTCCCTTGCGGGCAGCGACCATTTCTCTGGGATTCGGCTCGCGCCGAACCTCAAGCGGCCTACCCGGAGATCGATCGAAGCGAGCAACCTCATTTCTCCTGCTTGGCCTTTCTTTCGAGTGGGGCTTGCCGTGCCTTCGATGTTGCCATCGAAGCGGTGGTCTCTTACACCGCCATTTCACCATTACCGCAATTGCTCACGGCTGTGTATTTTCTGTGGCGCTTTCCGTGTTCTTGCGAACCCCTCGCGTTACGAGGCACCCTGCTCTTAAAAGCTCGGACTTTCCTCCCCTGCGGCAATTGCATGCCGCAAAAGCGGCCGCTCGGCCTGCCAGTTGCTATTATTTATTTTCCGAACCCCCGAATTTGACTCGGGGCACTTCCTTTGCCTCATCCGGTACTTCGAAGTAGCTTTTTTCGGTAAATCCAAACATCCCTGCCAGCATATTGTTAGGGAATGTCTTTATCGACGCATTATAAGCGCGAACTAATTCGTTATATTTGCTTCGGGCGTAATTAATCCGGTTTTCGGTACCGGCCAGTTCATCCTGAAGCTTTAAAAAGCTTTCGTTGGCTTTCAACTGGGGATAATTTTCGGCTATCGCGAGCAAGCGGGGCAAAAAGCCACTAAGTTCATTTGATGCCGACATCTTGTCGCCGATTGTGTTAGCTCCGGCCAAACGAGCGCGAGCATCGGCTATATTCTCGAATAATTCCCGTTCATGAGTAGCGTACCCTTCGACCGTACTAACCAAATTCGGGATTAAGTCGTTGCGGCGCAACAGTTGGCTCTCGATTTCGGCCCAGGCGCCATTGATAGCCTCGTTTTTCTTGACCATCCCATTGTAAGCGGCCATCAGAGAACCGCCAATCAGAAGTATCAGGAATGCCACTGCGCCAACGATGGCTGCCGTTATCAAACATCCTTTAGATAGTGCCATGTCTCCCCTTTCCGCGAACGCGTGAACGGTTAATTAACTATATCACAGCTTTAAATAATAGCCTGTCGTATGAGATTTGTCAAGGTATGAATCAAAACGGATTTAGATTATCTTGATAAGAGGCGGGCGGGATAACGATCCCGCCCGGTGGGTGCTTTTCTATCCTACTTTTTAGTCGTTTTTTTCTTGGGAGTGGCCTTTTTGGTTTTGGCCGGGCCGCACTTTTTGCAGGGCATTAGAATCTCCTGGTTTGAGGTTATCCGTTTCGGCCTTTTTATTATAGAGATGGAAAAATGTCAAGAGGTGTTAAAATTGAACCAACCATCAGTAAGCAATTGACCTGGGAAATTCCAATTTCGGAAGAAATATAAGAATAAAAATCGATTAATCAGAATTTCACTGGTTCCCTTTGGCGAGCCAACTGATAATGCTGGATACAATCGATATCAGTATCGAAGCGATAATCGCGGTCCAGATATCCTGGATGTGAAAACCGGCTATCAGATGAGAGGTGAGATAAAGAATCGCGCCATTGATAATAAAGATGAACAATCCTAAAGTAAGCAAGGTTAAAGGCAGAGTCAACAGCACCATAAGGGGCCGCAAAAACGCGTTGAATAATCCGAGTACGAGGGCACTTCCAAATAAGGCCAGCGGCGAATCGATTTTAAATCCCGGCAATACATAGGCGACCACTAAAAAGGCTATCGAAGTGACCAGTAATCTGAATAATACGTGTTTCATTATTTCTCCGGTACCAGTTTTCTTAAGATTATCGTTCCGCCCGCCAGCGAATTATTTACGAAATCTTTACAGCTTTCGATCCAGGAACCTCGCAATTTTTTCTCTATCGAATATGGCGTATCGTAAAGATACACGCAGGCGCGTCTCAATACGAAATCGTTATCGGTTTTGGCCAGTCCAAAGCCATTCACGAATCCGGCTTTTTTCGAAAACTGAACTACCCGCTTATTGAATCTACCGAATGGAAACGACACATATTTCACTGGTCGCCCCAACTTCTGTTCGAGGAATCCTCTCGAACCGCACAATTCGTAGCTTAATTCCTCATCATCCAGATCACGCAGGTCTTTGTGGTTGGCGGAATGGCTACCGAATTCGATTCCGGCCTCCGCCAGTTCGGCGATTTGTTGCCAGTTTAGATGCGGGCGTTTATGATAATCCCAGGTTGTCGATTGTCCGATATAATCGCTTACCAAAAATACGGTGGCCGTAAAACCGTAGCGTCGTAAAATCGGGAACGCGATTTCGTAAAAATTCTCGAGGCCGTCATCGAAAGTGAGCGCCACGGTATTTGGCTGATTGCTTTCGGAAATGCTTACACCTCGGCGGCCAGTTTGAGCCAGATGCCGCAGGAGTTTATCGAACGATTTGGTGCTGACCCGGCTAATCGAAAGATTGAATTCATCGCCGATATCGTGAAAAGCCAGGCAATTGACTGGTCCGCTTTTAATTACAATTCGAGCATAGATGAACCAGCCAACGATGTATATTAGTAGAAAAGATAATATGGCCGCAAAAACAGTCATCATAACCTAAAACGCGTTTTCGAGATTCTTTTTATTTACCGGGCCAAGTACTGCCAGCGAAAATTTATCCCTATCGAACAGCCTGTTGGCAAGATCGCGCACCTGCGAGGCGGTTATCATGTTAATCTCGGCGATAGTTTCATCCACGCTAATATATTTATTGACCAGCAGTTCGTGTTTGGCCATCCGGTTCATCCGGTTGGAAGTGTTTTCCAGCCCAAGCACAAGCGAGCCTTTAAGCTGTTCTTTGGCCGATTGGATTTCCGATTCGGGTAATTTAATTTCTTTAAATTTCTCGATTTCTTTCAAAACCGTATTAATAGCTCGAGGGGCTTTTTTTCTGTCGGTACTTAAATATACGCCGATAACGCCGGCATCCATGAAGAAATCAAGATACGAGAATATCGTGTACGCCATCCCCATCTCTTCTCTGATTTTCTGGAATAGCTTTGATGACATTCCGCCGCCCATAATCGAATTGAGCAGTAACAGCGGGCCGCGTCCCCTGTGGGTAAATTTAATCGCGGGCGCGCCAATACAGATATGAGTTTGATTGGTCTTACGATATGTGACCGAAAACCCGGTTTTGAGTTTGGGGACTTCCCTTTTCGGCGTGGCCAGCTCGCCGTTTGGACGATTTGGTATATATTTCTTAACCAGCCGAACCAATTCCGCGTGTTTGAGATTTCCCGAAGCCGCCACAATCATCCGTTTGGGTTGGTAATTCGCTTTTAAATAGCCGATGATTTTTTCTCTGGTTAAACCTCTTACCGAATCTACAGAACCCATGATGGGTTTTCCCAGCGGATGCTTGCCGAAAATGGTTTGCGCGAAAATATCATGAATCAAATCGGATGGCGTATCGTTGACTTCGTTTATCTCATCGATAACGATATTTTTCTCTTTTTCAATATCATCCTTGTCGATAACGCCGTTGAATACCAGATCGGCGATAACATCGACCGCACGGGGTAAGTGCTCATCGATAATTTTCGCATAGAAACAGGTTTGTTCGCGGCTGGTGAAAGCGTTTAAAATTCCTCCGACGGATTCAAGGTAAGCCGCGATTTGCTGGGCATTTCTGGCGGTTGTTCCTTTGAATACCATATGTTCGATGAAATGGGAGACGCCTTCAATACCGCGTGGTTCATCCCGCGAACCGACATCCACCCAGAGGCCGATTGAAATCGATCTCATCGTCGGGATTGATTCGGATATAATTCGCAGGCCATCAGGCATCACGGTTTTATTATATCTTGTATAGTGATTCACTTATTTTCTCCATGCCAACAATCGCCGCTTCGATTAATTTCAATTTTAAGATGACCGCTGTTCATTAGTAATGTTTTAGATTTAATTCATGCAATCAATTCGATTCTTATAAAAACGTTCGGTAAGGGTTGGTTCACTCCTTCCCTTGACCGAACATTTATTTTGGTAATCGAGTACCTGTATACTCTAATTACCGCCTTTATTTTCATCGTTTAAGACTGCGCGGCGCGAAAGCCTGATTTTGCCTTCAGGATCGATATCGATCACCTTGACTTTTACGGTATCGCCGACACGCACGACATCTTCGACTCTATTGACGCGGTGGTTTTCCAGTTCCGAAATATGTACCATGCCATCAGTGCCGGGGATAATTTCGATGAAGGCCCCAAAATTGGTGGTACGCCTAACCGTACCGGTATATACTTTGCCGATTTGGGCTTCTTCGGTCATTCCTTCGATAATGGCTTTGGCCATTTCGCCGGCCTTCTGATCGACGGAAGCTATCAACACGGTACCGTCATCTTCGATATCAATCTTGACGCCGGTTTTTTCGATAATAGCTCTGATATTTTTCCCGCCGGGGCCGATGACTTCGCCGATTTTATCGACTTTGATTTTCATGAAAATTATTCTCGGTGCATATGGCGAAAGTTCAGTTCTCGGTTTGGCTATGGCTTCGGTCATCTTTCCAAGGACAAACAATCTGGCTTGACGAGCCTGCTCGAGAGCCTTGCGCATGATCTCAATACTTATTCCACTAACCTTGACATCCATCTGGAAAGCAGTGATACCTTCAGCGGTACCGCAAACTTTGAAATCCATATCGCCAAGGTGATCCTCGGCGCCAAGGATATCGGTTAAAATCGCATGGCGGTCTCCCTCGGTGATTAAACCCATCGCGATTCCGGCAACTGGGCTTTTTATGGGAACACCGGCATCCATCAGGCTAAGGGTGCTGCCGCAAACGCTTGCCATT
>CAZTNJ010000036.1:0-21182 GCA_964614835.1 uncultured Ignavibacteria bacterium
ATATTACCTATCATGAGGAGAGATATAGATTTTCGTTGACAACGATGGAGACTTTTGCTATCATATTAGTAAATAAACCGATGGGGGTAACCATGAGGATATCTTTTGCGATTTTAACGGCAGTAGCCATTTTGCTGATTGCTCTCCCCTGTTTTGCCCACAACCAGATCGATTGTATCAGCTCCTATTACTGGTCCGGCTATAAGAATATCGAATTTAATGGCGATACCCTGTATCTGGGGACATTGAACGGTAACGGCGTGGAACGGTATTTGATAGATTCGCTGGGCGCGTTGCACTATCTCGACCGCGAGAATGTCTGCGGCTATGACTTAATCGATTTCGACCGGCATGTCATGCTTAAAATTCTGCCCGACAGCATCCTTTTGGCGGATTTCAGCAATTTCCCGGATGTACAGATCAGAGCGAGGATAGCGCTTGTTGCACCGTTAAAGTATCACGGTATCAATTTCAGCGGCCCAAATTTATTCATAGCTAATAACGATGACTCATTGAGGGTATATGATATAAGCAATTTAAACAGCTCATTATTAAGTAACACCATTTATTTTCCGTATAGCGTAATTATTGGGACAACTATCGCTTTAAGCACACATTATTCGACTCTAACATGTTATTCTGATATATATAATATTTCGATTCCCACTAATATTAGGTACATAAGAACAGACACGACATTCTTTAATACAGCTGTAGGAGGCATTTACGTTAGTCCTGCCGTGGGGGATACTATTTCCCAGCACACCTTTCGCGCGATGGGCATCCGTAGCGGTATTAATTATATTCAGTACGATACCATAGGAAACCGAATTGATCTTTTTGGGATGGAGAATCAAGGGGACATCGGATATTATAATACCAGGCGATCATTTGTTGCAGAATTGAATAATGTGTTGGATGTATTCTCTTTCAATTCGTTTTCTTATAAAGGATGGTATAGAATTAATTATTATACTTATGAAGGAATATCCGCTTTTGAATTCATCAATAATTATTTCGTTATATGCGATCCCGTTACTTTGGGTTCTTTGTATACGGCTAACCCCGATAGCCAATTCCAGCATGTCTTTTTGCAGGATATTCCTTACTATGGAATCCAATCATCCTACATCTATAGAGATACCGTAACCAATACCAAATATCTGCTCTGCGGTTTGAAATCCAATAATAGTTTACATGCTTATCGTTTTAACGCTCAAGGCAACCCGGTCGAAGTCGGCTGGTGCGATTCCATTGCTCCAAATAAGATCTTTATCAAAGGGCGAACCGCTATATGTGTCAGTTCAAATAAACTGGCAGCCGTTGATTTATCTAATATCGGATATAGCTTAACGCTTCCTGTTACTCATTCCTTATCGGGGTTTTCCAATCCGCTAATCGATATAGCCAACCGCGATAGTTTTTACTATGCGATAACAGATAGCGTATATTATGCAATTAAATACAACCAGCAAACCGGCTTTACTATTTTGGGCTCTATTAACTATCCAAATCGTAACCTGTCATCAATTGCCCAAACCGGAACAAGTTCATTTGTGTTAAAAGGAAATATCGGCGTAATGGATAATATCGTTCACAATCCTCCCAATCAGCCATACATATATCGAGAATACCGGTTA
The DNA here is from genome assembly GCA_964614835.1 of uncultured Ignavibacteria bacterium. Lineage (GTDB taxonomy): Bacteria > Zixibacteria > MSB-5A5 > UBA10806 > 4484-95 > JAAYTW01. Next base: position 1,641 of record CAZTNJ010000036.1, read on the forward strand.
CCTAATGATACTTACAAAAACATCAGGATTCTCCCAACAATAAATGCGATTTGGGCCTGTGGCGAATCCGGTACTGATATAGTAACTTTCGGAAATTCCTTCCTTGCCCATTTCGGCCCCGAATACATCTCTACCGGTAACCAGCTGACCCTTTCCCACGATACTTTATTTGTCGCTGATGGTACCGCCGGCTTTAAAGTGTTTCGATATCAATCATGGCCAAGCTATTTCTTGATACCAATCGGTCAATATGCTGACCGCAACAACATCACCCATGTCGCAATCAACGACAACGATTTCTACACCGCCGATTATTACTCGCTTCAACATCTCCGCTGGGGCGCCCCTATCGGTATCGATGATGAATTGGAGGCTTTGCCGCAATCTATCGACCTGGCGCAGAATTATCCGAATCCATTCAACGCCACGACCACAATCAAATATTCGTTGAACCAGCAATCTAATGTTAGAATCGATATCTACGATATCCTCGGCCGCCGGGTTGCCAACCTGCTCGACTGTATCAAACCTGCCGGTAATCATACCGCTGTCTGGGATGCCGCCGGCTGCCCCTCCGGCATATTTTTCTACTCCCTGCAAACCGACACTGATCGATTCACCAAAAAGATGATACTGCTGAGATAAGTGATGTTGGGTGCCCCACCGCCCTGCGATTGGTTCATAAACTATTATGTTTTCCGCGTAGGGGCGCAGCATGCTGCGCCCTCAATATTATTACAAGATACACCACCGGTTTTTAACCGAGGGGGGTCTAGCATGCTAAACCCCTGCGCAAAGACCGAGATTACTCGTGCGTCAGAATGCAGTCCGGCGGTCGCCGGACGACATCATGACACTTTCTTTGTGCTTCGGGAACTACGATTCCCGAAGCCTGTAGTCCCTCAACTTTCCCCCTTGAAAAAACCTCATCGATAGGCTATTTTTCTTCCCGATGAAAAAACCTGATACCCACAACTACCTTTATCCAGCAGCGATTTTCGGCCTGGCCTTTATCTTGCGCCTCTGGAACCTTCTGGCCACCGGTACCGATTTCTACGCCAATGTCCTCTCCGATGCCTCCACTTACCGTTTCTGGTCAAGCCAGATTGTCGCCCATATCCCCTACGGCGATCCGGTGTTCATGATGGGGCCTCTTTACCCCTACTGGATGGCGCTCAATCTTACCCTTGGTATCAGCCTCTATGGTATTTTGATTATTCAAATAATATTGAGTTCGTTAACCTGCGTTTTGATTTACCAAATCGCCAAAAAGCTATTCGATAATCGTGCCGCCCTGATTTCTGGAATCATCACCGCACTTGCCGCGCCATTTATATTTTATAGTGGTCTCTTTTTATCGGAAACGATCCAGATTCTGCTTCTGGCGATTGCGCTTTGGTTATTAATAAATGATTATGCGAAATTCCCCCGTCTGAGAATCCTGCTTGCCGGAATTCTAATCGGACTGGCCACACTGGCCCAGGGGTCGATTCTGATGTATGCGTTTTTGCTGGCGGTTTTCTGGCTAATCAGATACTGGCGAAATCGAAAATTATCGGCAATAAAATATCTGCAAAATGCTATCCTGATAATTGCCGGCGCAATTATCGGAATCCTGCCCGCCACGATTCATAATCTGGCCGCCGGCGATTTCGTGCTTGTCTCCTCCAACCTGGGTATCAATTTCTATGTGGGTAATAACGCTAAATCATCAGGCACCTACGATGCGCCCCCCGGCTTGAATCTGACCTCGGATTTCACAGGCCGCAGAGTCGCCGAAAGACAGCTTCGCCGACAGCTTAGAGGCTCCGAAGTCTCTTCCTACTGGACCAGCCGGGCTCTCGATGATATCAAAGCCGCCCCGCTTGCCTTTATCGGAAAACTGCTTAATAAAGCCTGGCTGTATCTCTGGTATTTCGATATTCCTCAAGCTGAATCGATTCAAACTCAACATCTGTTTTCGCCCTTGTTTAAAATACCGCTGCCGGGTTTCGGGCTTATTTTGATTCTTGGAATAATCGCTATTGTACTTTCCCGGAAGCCCGATTCTCTATGGATAATTATCTTATTATTGTTAACCAATCTTATCAGTGTCACCCTGTTTTTTGTTATCGGACGATTCAAACTGGTCGGCCTGTTAGGTTTAACTATTCTTTCCGGCCAGGGGATAATGCTTATCTGGAATTCTTTCAAATCGAATAATCACAGAATGATTTTAAAAATCGCGGGAGTCGCAACAATTACCGTCGCGATACTATTTCTTCCCCGAACATTGTCCCGCCAGGAAAAACTGGCATCCGCCTATAACAATATCGGAATTTTCTATTACTATCGCGGCGATCTCGATAAGGCTATCGATTGGTATCGGCAATCCGCGGTAGTCTCACCGACATTTTCCGGCGCGCTGAACAATATCGGCACTTACTTTTACCTTAAAGGTCAACCCGATTCCGCCCTCGCCTATTTCCACAAATCGTGGCAAGCCGATACCACCGAATCGGAAACCGCCATGAACCTGGGTAAGCTCGCCGAAGACGCTGGTGATTACCAACAAGCGCTATCTTACTATGAAAAAGCCAAAACCGCCGCCCCATTCGGATTGGAACCGCAGACCGCCATCGACCGCGTTCGCGCTTTACGGAATGGCGCCGGCGATGCTTCGGCCGTTTCCGACCAGTCGTTTGAAATGCTTTACGACCTTGCCGAAAAATATGCCGCCCGGCGGCAGTTCGCCGAGGCTCAAATCTACTATGAACGCGCTTTAAAAATCCGCCCCGATGATTTACGCGCCTTGAATAATCTCGGTTTCGCCTTTCAGGCCATGGCTAAATATCCCCAGGCCGCCGCCTGTTTCGAAAAAGCGCTGGCTCAATCGCATAACAACGCGATCGCATACAACAATCTGGCGGGGACTCTTTACCAGATGGGGATGGCCGATTCGGCCAAAATCCTTTGGGAGAAAGCTTTGAAAATCGATCCGAGTAATGCCCAAATTCGCAAAAATCTCGATTTTGTCAAAAACCGATAGCTATTATGGCATAGGCCAGCGCAAAATCGAGTTGCCTCACTGACCACAAACCCGTATCAAAAATGATACTTCAATTGACGTGATTGCTATCTAAATGCAACATAATAGATTACCTTGACGAGCGAAAAATGTTTTTCGGCCTATTCAAGATTAGCGCGATTAACAGCTTGACACCATTTCTTAAGATGTTATTATAGTTACATAACGGTGCTTCTTTGCCTGAATAAAAGGCAGATTAATTGGTTGATTGTAAGTCAGGAACTCGAATATCGGGGATTATCGCCAATCCCCGAATGACAATATTTTCCCAATATCGTCACATGTTAATTTAATATTGAGGAGAGATAATGAAAACCCACAAAACGTTATGGTGTATTTTTGCCTGTCTTCTTATCGGCCTTTTGATGCCTGTTATGGCATGGTCTGCCGATGATATGGCCGCCAAATCCGCCTATAATGCCCTCAAACGAATTGCGCCGGAGGTTCAACTCTACCACCAGGATAATCACATCGCCCGAATCTATGGGCAGGCATTCGCGTATGGCTCTTCGCCCATCAATTCTGCCGAACAAGTACGACTGAACTATTCGCCGCTTTTGGGGATTAACCCAGAAGATTTAAAATCTGTGAGCGTATTTAACGACAAGCTCTCGACTCAACAAGTCATGTTCGACCCGGAAACCGGCCGCTACAAATTCACTCTTGTTTATTACTCCCAATATAAAAACGATATCCCGGTTTTTCGCGGCGAAATTAGAGTGCTCGTGCTTAATCAAGACGATTATCCAGCCGTGATGGCATCCTGCGATATAAAAGATCTGGGGGATTTTAACCCATCGCCGGCGACCGCCTTAAGTATCAATCTCGAGCAGGTACAAAAAGCTTTTCTGTCAGAATATCCGGAATTGGTGAATTACACCCAACCCCGCCTTGTTATCTATGCCGGTTACGATTTTAAAACCGTCACGCCTCAACTCGGAGTGGAATTCACAGCCGATAATGGCACGCCGGCTACCCAGAAATTTTTATTCATTGTCGATCCGCAAACCAATGCGGTGATTTATAAACAGAATAAAATAATCAATGTCAACGTTACCGGTCAAATCAACGGCCTTGCAACCGAAAACTTCTTGGCCGAACAATGCGGCAATGAAGTTACAACCGGACTTCCTCATGGCTGGGCCAGAATATCCGGCGCCGATTCGGCCTACGCGGATTCAACTGGCCAATTCACGATTACTAATAGCGGAAGTTCGGCGGTTACAGTGATTTCGCAAATCAAAGGAAGGTATTTTTATGTCACGAATCAGGCCGGTTCTAATTCGCAATTATCGCAATCGGTAACTCCTCCCGGACCGGCAACATTCTTATTCAATCCATCGAATACCGAATATACTCGGGCCGAAGTCAATGGCTATTTACATGCCAATGTCGTGCGCGATTATACGCTGACCTATAATCCGACTTACCCGACAGTATATTCTCAGACTAATTTCCCAGTTTATGTCAATGATAACGATTATTATTATTGCCCGGGCAACGCCTGGTATGATGGTGTATCCTTAACTTTTTGCCGCGCGGGAGGAAGTTATCCGAATACGGCATTCGCGCCGGTTGTTCACCACGAATACGGTCATCATCTGGTTGAGATGGCCGGAAGCGGCCAGGATGCTTATGGCGAAGGAATGGGCGATGTCATGGGCGTGCTAATCGCCGATATCCCGGAATTGGGACTTGGATTTACCGGTACCTGTAGCCAAGCCCTACGCACCGCCGATAATACGTTCCAATATCCCTGTAACAGCGATATCCACACTTGCGCTCAACTTCTTTCGGGATGCGTCTGGAGCACCCGCAATGAACTCGTGGCAACTAATCCTTCCACCTATAGGAGCATCATCTCAAATTTGGCCATCAACGCGATGCTGTTACGCACCGCCAACGATGGCTCTATCACCCCGACTATCACTATCGATTATCTTACCCTCGACGATACCGATGGTAACATTTACAACGGAACGCCACACTATCCCGAAATCTGCGCCGGATTTGGCGCCCATAACATGGATTGCCCGGCGCTTCAAACCGGAGTGTTCATAACTCACACTCCGCTTGGCAATACGCCGTCAAATTCGGCTTATCAGGTCGATGCGATAATCACCTCAACTGAGGCCGCGATCGACACAACTATTATATACTGGTCAAACGGTGGAGCTTATTCGCCGGTTCTAATGACCAATATCGGCGGCTCGAATTATCGCGGCTATATTCCCGGCCAGTCAAGTTGCACATCGGTTAGCTATAGAATTTACGCGACCGATGCTTTACATAATACTAAATACAGCCCCGAATCGGGTTACCATTCATTCTATGTGGGCACATTCGATACAATCTTCGTAGATAATGTCGAGGGCGGTACCAATGGCTGGACCCACAGCGCCATAACCAGCGGTTATGTCGACCAGTGGGCAATTAGGACCCATCGCAACCATACCACTGGCGGTTCATATGCTTGGAAATGCGGCAATTCATCATCCAGCGGTAATTATGCAAGCTTGTCTGATGGAGGATTAGTAAGCCCATCGATTACGCTGACATCGCAGGCTACTTTAACTTTCTGGATGTGGGCGGATATAGAAAATTCGACGTCTACTACGGCATGGGATGGCGCCATCGTTGAAATTTCGGTTAATGGCGGCGCCTATACGAGAATCACCCCTGTTGATGGTTATCCTTATACCACAATCGGGGGATATAGCCATCCGTGGACAGCCGGGACCCCCTGTTGGTCCGGTGATTACGCCTGGACCCAAAAGCAATTTGACTTGAATGCGTATTCTGGAAATAACGTTCGACTCCGCTTCCGATTTGGTTCAGATAGCTCAGTAAATTACGAGGGCTGGTATATCGATGATATCATTATCACCGCCGCGGTTTGCGACAGCACTCCCATCGGTACGATAACCGGTATAGTCAGCGATTCCCGGGGAACTGTTAATGCGACTATAGTAACCGCAAACGATGGCGCCGGCCATACAGGTGTCGATACGACCTCAATTGACGGCATCTACTCTATAATCGTTCCGGAAGGAACCTATGAGTTAAGTTTCCACCAAATCGATCATAGAGATACATCGTTAACTGGCGTTGCGGTTGTCGGCGATAGCACGACCACGGTCAACATGACCATGCAACGTTTACCGGGAAGTATAAGCGGCGCCGTAACCGATGGTAGTTCGGCCATAGCAAACGTGATTGTCTCGATAAATGGTTTGGGGTTGCTTGATACGACAAATGGCGTCGGCCTATATAGTTTCGCCAATCTGGTTGATACTACTTACAGCTTGTCTTTCTCTCATCCGGCTTATATGGATACGACGGTAAACGGGGTATTAGTTACGCCGGGCGACGCCACCACTCGTAATGTAGTGATGAAAAAACGCAATGGCTGGCTGGAGGGTGTAATTAGCGATACTTCAGGAACGCTGCTACATAACGTGTACGTAAAAATCAATAACGCGACACTACTACGCGCGATTCGTGGTTTCGATGATATCGATCGCCAATTACCGCCGAAAAATCTGAAAGATGCCGATGGCTCCATCCTTCTGGCTGTCGATTCACTCTATACAGACAGCTCCGGTTACTTTATCTCATATATTCCCTGGGGTGGTTATAATGTGTCACTCACTAAAACCGGTTATGTCGACACGACATTGTCTGGAGTGACAGTGAATTATAGCGATACGACAACCCTATCCATAACGATGAGAACGTTCAATTACGCGCCGGTGATTACTTCGCAAGCTATCGATACGGCCACCGAACACATTCCATATTTCTATGTGGCAACCGCCACCGATGCCAACGGTACCGCGCCCGAATTGACATTCTCGCTGTATCCCGCCTGGTTGAATGTATCGGGCGATACGATTGCCGGCACGCCGCCGGAAGGCGCCACCACCACATCATTCAGAATAATAGCCTCTGATGGCGAAAAGGCCGATACCCAAATAGTATCGCTGGTTGTTATAACTGTCAACGACCGCCCCCAGATAACATCCCCCGATTCGGCAGTCGCCACCGAGCATATATTATTCGCTTACACTGCGACCGCTATCGATCCTGAAGGGGCAACGCCTGCCATTGGATTCAGAAATTACCCGGCCTGGTTAAATGTCAATGGACCAACTATCTCGGGATACCCTCCCCAAAACCCCCAAGACACATCATTTATCGTGATAGCTTCGGATGGTTCACTTTCGGATACACAATTAGTTAGGCTGCGGGTAATCGCAGTAAATGACCCGCCGGTGATAACATCACTTGACATTGACACTGCCACTATCAATTCGACATATCTATATACCGCTACCGCCACCGACCCTGATAACCTGACCTTAAGCATAGAATTTAGCAACTATGCCGGCTGGCTTTCCGTTACCGAAAACACCATTCATGGCACTGCCCCATTCGGCGCCGCGGACACGACCTTCAGAATAATCGCATCCGATGGCGAACTAACCGATACGCTTGTGGTTAACTTGATAGTGAAATCAGGATGTGTTTATCTGCCCGGCGATATAAATAGCGATAACAGCGTGTTAGGCGGCGATGTTACATTCGCGGTAAGATTTTTCAAAGGACTTGGAAATCAGCCTCCAGATAGCTGCTTTCTGGATTCTACGGGTTCTTATCTATACGTTGCCGGAGATATAAATGGCAATTGCGAATTCAGGGGTTCGGACGTTACCCGATTAGTTGCTTATTTCAAAGGCGCTGCCGAAATGAGCTATTGCCATTTCTTCACGCCTCCCCCATTCATTAAAATCGTTCGTAATCAAGCCCCTGTGAATTCACAACAAAGATAAATAAATAATAATCGGGATTTGACTATAATCGAATCCCGATTGGATGCTCAAAAAAGGACGTGCAGGTTCGCGTCCTTTTTTTATTTTCGTGGATTTAGTTTGTTTCGGACTTCGATAATCTCGGCGGCAATCGCGATTGCGATTTCGTATGGCCCCTCGGCGCCGATATCCAAACCTATAGGCGAATGAACTTTTCGCAGAAGCTTTTTATCTACGCCGGCTTCCTCTAGCAAATCAAAAGTTTTCTTGATTTTGGTTTTTGAACCAATCATCCCGACGTAAGCGCATCCCTTATCGATTACATTCTGTAACACTTCGCGGTCGCAGCGATGGCCATGCGTGACGATTACGACATAACTTCTTTCATCTAACTGCGGATAGTTATTCTGGTAATTATAATCTGTTTGAATTGTTTGTATCGGCGATTGATATTGCGCCAAAATTTCGGGCCGATCATCAATAACTGTTATTCTTAAATCTAGCCCGGATGCAATTTTCGCAAGGTCTCTACCCACATGGCCGCCGCCAAAAATAATTAAGCTATCGGTTTTTCCGAATAACTCGAAAAACACATCAGCCTTACCGCCGCAAAACATTTCCAGTGTATCCGGACCGCCATCTTCCAGCTTATAGGCTTTCAGTAAATGCGCCGTTTTCGATTCAAACATCGCCAGGCCGTCGTCGATAACCTGTTTTTCGAATTTACCGCCGCCTATCGTCCCCGCGATTGAACCATCGGGAAAAACAAGCATTTTCGCCCCAACGTCGCGCGGCACCGAACCAGCGGTCCGTATCAATGTAGCCAACACCAAAGGTTTCCCTTCAGCCCGACGAATCGCCATTTCTTGATAAATATCCAACAATCCCCGCCTTTACTATCTTTCAGCTAAGATAAGTGATTTGAACAATTCTGGCAACAATTCTGTTTCCATACTATCCTCTATCTTTCTCTGACTTATCGATTAATACTGTATAATTATTGAACACTGCCCAGATTTAATCGAAAACCCTAACCCATTCAGATATAATTGATAATAGTTAAAGCCAAATACAGTTACACTCCGGGTGTGCATGTTACCCTTAGCAAGTCGCCCGTCAATATATCCAAACACCTTATCTGTCAACATTATAGATATTCAATTCATTTGGCATGAATGATGTTAATAATTATTGATTTTACATTCGGCTTGACGATACATTAATCAGAACAAAGGAGGCTTTATGAATCGAATAAATACCTTCTGGATTCTCTTACTTTTAGCAATATCGGTTTCCCCGGTTTGCGCAGACGAAATCACGAATATACTATTTCTACATCATTCAACCGGTTCAGGGTTGATTAATGGCGGCAATGTTAGAAATCTAATCGCGACATATAATACCCAGCATAGTACCAATCTCGAATTTTGGGATCACGGCTATAATGCCAACGGTGTTCACGACCAGAACAATACCTATTATAACCATTATAATATCCCCAATGACAACACCGATCCTGATGGCTTCAATGTACTCTTCGCCCAGCCCATACATACGCCTCCCGATAATGCATTCAGCCTGATTATGAATCCCCACGTTATGGGCGCTCGGACTATCACTCATCAGGTTTTCATTTTTAAATCATGTTTCCCGGCCAGTAATATATCCAGTGAACAGATGCTCACCAATTATCAAAACTGGTATCTGGCCATGCGCGATGTCATGGATGCTCACCCCGAGAAAATTTTTATTCCATTAACTCCGCCTCCGCTTACCAGAAGTTCTACTACAGTTGAAAACGCAGCCAGGGCTCAGAGATTTTCGGATTGGCTAACCTCGCAGACATACCTCGCCGGTCATCCCAATATTTTTGTTTTTAATTTCCGCGATTATCTGGTAGAACACGATTCGACCTCGTATTATTTCAACTGCCTGAGAGCATCCTATGGCGGTACCGGCGGCGATTCCCATCCGAATGACCTCGCCAATCAAACAATCGGGCCGCTCTTTGTAGCCTTTATTGTCGATGCCATTAACACATTTTCTGCCGGTCAGTCTATCGATCTGGGTCATGGCGGCCTGGTGATACCGCAAAGTCTGACCATCAGGGGGAATTACCCCAATCCGTTTAATAGCTCGACTGTTTTCGAATATTACTTGCCTAATCAGGAAACGTCAGGATTGATCTATACGATCTCCTCGGACAGAAAACCGCCGATATCTATTACGGCTGGCAGGCTTCGGGATGGCAATCGCTTAATTTTTCCGCCGATAATCTTGCTTCCGGCACCTATTTCTATCGCGTCCAAACCAGCGCCGATTCGCGATTTGGCCGAATTATGTATGTGAAATGATATCGTCGTGATGACATCGAATTCTTAAGGATTACCAAAACTGAAAATTCTGGAAAAGGCGGCCAATTTTGGCCGTTTTTTCTTTGGTCATCTTTGTGAAAATTGGCACTTGACTCCGATACCTCCAATTTATTACTTATTCTTAACGATGTTCGATCTATTAACGACGCGGAGGTAAAATGTCAGATAAGGTGCTGGCCAAGAAATTTGATTTTGGGCCAAGGCGTGGGATATTCATTGATATTTCGGAGCATGCCGATTACCCTCAGCCTGTTTCAAAAAATACCATTGATGCCTTAGTTAAGTATGATATCTGGTATCGCGCGCTATGCGCGTCGCTTTTTAATTTCGCTTCCTCCGGCCATCCGGGCGGAAGCGCTTCCTCTGGTCATATCGTGGCCGCGGCCTTAATCGAATCTCTCGATTACGATATTGCCAATCCCGATGGTTCCGATAACGACCTTTTTAGTTATGCCGCCGGACATAAGGCGCTTGGCCTCTATGCCATGTGGGCCAGTCGCAACGAGATGGTGCGGGCAAGCCACCCCGAAATACTACCTGATGCCAAGAAACAGATGCGTCTGGAAGACATGCTTGGGTTCAGACGAAACCCAACACAGAACACGCCGCTGTTTAAAAAATTCAAGGCCAAGCCCCTTGATGGCCATCCTACGCCCGCAACGCCATTTCTACGTTTGTCCACCGGCCCATCGGGCGTAGGCGTTCCGGCAACATTCGGCCTGGCGCTGGGAGCACTCGATAGATATGGCCGCAACGCCCCAAAAATACATGTCTTGGAAGGTGAAGGTGGGTTAACACCAGGCCGCACATCGGAGGCTCTGGCCACGGCCGCATCAGCCCAATTATTTAATATCGTAGCCCATATAGATTGGAATCAGTCATCTATTGATTCGGATAAAGTATGCCGCGATGGCGATAAACCCGGCGATTATGTCCAGTGGAATCCCTGTGAATACTTCTATTTGCATGACTGGAATGTGATCTGGGTACCAGATGGATTTGATTTCGACCAGGTTATTCGGGCTCAAGCTATCGCCAAAGCCGGATTAAACGACCAACCTACGGCAATTGTATATAGAACAATCAAAGGCTGGAAATATGGTATCAGCGGACGCAAATCGCACGGCGCCGGACACAAACTCTGTTCGCCGGAATACTATCAGGCGATGAAAGAATGTGAAGATACATTCGGCGTGCAATTCCCCAGGATCGGCGAAGACAAGTCTGCTATACCATTAGAACAAAATTATTACGATACCTTGATGGTCTTGCGCAAAATCGCCGAAACCAACAAAGATATGTCGGGTTATGTCGGCAATAAAATCGCCGAAAGCAAAGAAAGATTGGCCAAGCTTAACCGTCAGCCTTTAGCCGATGCTCCCAATTTGGATATCCTATATACGGACAAGTCGATTGACCCCAAAATCCTACCCGATGCCATGAAGCTTGAAATCGGTAGTAAAACCACCCTTCGCGGCGAGCTCGGTAAAGCTCTCGGCTACCTAAACAAGAAAACTAATGGCGCATTTATAGGCGGCGCGGCCGATTTGCTTGGTTCAACATCCATAGATAAACTCAACGCCGATTTCCCTGCCGGATTCTACAATTTCGTATCAAACCCCAAAGCTCGTCTAATCGCTGTCGGCGGTATCTGCGAAGACGCCCTGGGCGCGTTTATGGCGGGATTGTCTTCATACGGTTACAACATCGGCGCCGGCGCTTCATACGCGGCTTTTATCGCTCCGCTGCAACATATCGCTGCCCGCGTTCACTGTATCAGTCAACAAGCTAAACATGAATTTAATGGCAAACCGCCATCAACGTTCATTATTGTGTGCGGCCATGCGGGATTGAAAACCGGCGAAGATGGCCCGACTCATGCCGATCCACAAGCCTTGCAGTTACTGCAGGAAAACTTCCCCAAAGGCAAAGCGATTACAATCGTGCCGTGGGATCCGCAAGAACTCTGGCCATTGACCGTTGAAGCTCTCAAGAAACGCCCAGCCGTTTTTGCGGCATTTGTAACTCGTCCGGAAGAGGTCGTGATTGACCGCAAGAAATTCGGTTTACCTCCCGCTTCGGCGTCAATTGCCGGCGTTTACGCGTTCCGCAAAGCAAATCCCAAAAAACGGCCTTATCACGGAACGTTGGTGCTTCAGGGAAGTGAGGTCGCCATCGATTTTGTGAATTATGTCCTGCCGCGTTTTGATCAAGCGAAGCTCAATATGAACGTGTATTATGTGAGCAGCGCCGAATTATTTGATTTGCTTACTCCAGCTAAACGTGAATCGATCATGCCGGAAGCCCATCGCAAAGAAGCCATGGGCATCAGCGGCTTTACCCTTCCAACTATGTTCCGCTGGATTACGTCCGAATTTGGCCGCAAATATACTTTGTATGCCTTCCATAAAGATATTTATCCCGGATCAGGGAAAGCCGAAAAAGTCCTTCAGGAAATGGAACTTGACGGTCCGGCCCAGTGGAAAGCGATTCAGAAATATATCAAAGCCCGGAAAAAATAGTATTCTACTTTTTGACCAGGTTAAAAACCCCCGATAATTAAAACCATCGGGGGTTTTGTTTTGGCAGTATAACCGCGTATAATCTATTTTCTAATCATTCTCATGGGCGGAAAAAAGCGGCAGTTAACTATAAAAGCGGTACCTTTGAAATAAGCCACCAGTTTCGTGATGTCTGATCCTCTGAATTCGCAATTGCCGTTGACATCCCCGGCTACATACAAATATCCATCCAGCGAATCTGCAAAACAGGAATCCGGCGGAACCGACCCGGTGCCTTTGAAATACCTTACTCCAAATGTCACGTCCGCCCCGCCGATAGTCCCGTCATCGTTTATATCTCCCAGAAGGTAGATACAGCGATAACTCATCCGAATATTAAACAGCGTCGTTTCGTTGGCGATTACCGGGATACCGACAAAGAACGTATCTCTGAAACCGGGATGAGAGCAGTTAATTTGATAATCTGCCGGCGTTAGATTATTTAACAGGTAATTGCCGCCGCTATCAGTTGTATCTCTCGCCGCGAACCCTTCAACCGATACTATCGCTCCCATTAAGGGCTGGTCAAATTCATCGAAAACGATTCCGGAAATCGCCCCGCTGCTGTCCACGCCGCTTATAACCGGCACCGCAAATGTCGCTGATGATGCCACCAGAGCTTTGGTAAAATTCAGGAAAAACGCTTGAGTAATATGAGTCATATTATCGCCAGTTGTATGATAATAGGGATTGAAGTCATTTGAATAGTCCTCGATGCCAAGAAATGCCGGATAGCCATAATCCCAGAATGAGGCGTGATCTGAGGCTCCTGTTGCGCCCGAACCGATTATATCCGGATCAAGATTTATGCCATAATCTGCAACTGCCGTATTGAATAGGTTTCCTAATGCCAACGATGATGTGCCGGTTCCGCAATGAAGCTCCGCCGAACCATCGCCATTACCATCGTACGCTATCATATCGAAATTGAATACGCCCACTATGCTATCGCCACGATGATAAGCTTCCTCGGCATATGCCGCTGAACCGTACAACCCCTGTTCTTCGCCGCTCCATAAACAGAATTTTATCGTGCGTTCGAACTGGTGATTAGCCATTATTCGCGCCGCCTCCAAAACGCCAATAGTCCCGGAACCGTTATCATCGGCGCCCGGGGCTCTCACTTGTGAGATTTCCGAACGACTATCATAGTGACCGCATAGAATAACCTGTTGATTTGGATTAACCACTCCCGGTTTTGTTGCAACAACATTTTTCCAGGCGGTTTCGATATTGCCGCCCTGGCTCTGCCAGGTTAAGCCGCCATCGCTTGTTTTGGCGGCAATACCCGTGCCCACCGCGAATCCGGTTAATGAATCGGCAAAACGTAATCCGTAAAAATTTTTACTTAACCCGGTATTAATCGACTGCCAATTGCCGCCGCCATTAGATGTAATATAAATCTCTCCGCTATATCCTACTATGCATCCATGAAGCGAATCCGTAAATTCCACTGCCATCTTCTCGGTAGCTGTACCTAAATTGACCGTCGCCCAGGTAGTTCCTCCATTGGTCGTATGACGAACTACCCCGTTCCAGCCAACCGCCCAACCGTTGTTTCGGCTTATAAAATCGACTCCGTAAAGACGCTCTGTTGTGTTCGATGTTTGGTTGGTCCAAGTCACCCCCCCATTTGTTGATTTGATAATCGCTCCATTTCTACCCACCGCCCAGCCATAAAGCGAATCAACAAAACAGACAGCATAAAGCCGATTGGTGGTTGACGTCGCAGTTCTTATCCAGGTAACTCCCGCGTTAGTAGTCCGATAAACCAAACCGCTGTCGGCGGCAATCCAGCCAATATTGGAATTGAAAAAACAAGATCCGAATAAATATCCTCCGGTACCGGAAACCTGGCCTGTAAAATTGCCCCCGCCATTGCTGGAAAATCTAATCGCGCCTGAATTTCCGGTAACCCAAACTGAATCCGTCCCTATATTCGAGACGCCCCACATTGCCGTGGTGATACCGGTGTTCATGGCAATCCAGCTTGCGCCGCCATCGGTCGTCCTTATCGCCTCGCCGTTTTCCGCAACTGACCAGGCTCGCTCTCCCGATACTGCCACATTGCGCAGGCTTCCGTTATAATATCCGTGATATGACGTCTGATATCCGTAGCTTTCCAGGGTCTGTTTTAGATATGCCGCCGCCACCCCGATATCCGCGGTGCCTGAATAACGCGTATTTATTGTATCCAATTGCCCGCCAATTGTTACGGGCAGCGCCCCGGAAAGCCTGCTAAGATAGTCAATTATGGTATCTTGCTCAACCAGGTTAGTTAAAGAATCTATATAAGGGTTATAAACTAAGGCCATTCTTGATGGCAATTCTCTTTCGGTAAATGGCATGGTTCGCAGATGCAATTGGCGGCTAAAAATCGCATTCTCAACCGAGACGGTTGATATAATATAGTCTTTGCCCTTATCGATAATAGAATTCGGATCAATGTTTGATCTGTTGAAGTCTCCATAGCAAAGGTATAGCGATAATTCTTCGTCATCGAACGGAATTTGATTAAACGAGATTGCCCGATTGTTCAGCCAATCCAGCTCGCGGGTCCCCCCGCCCAGATATATCTTTTCTTCAGTTTTCGCCCAGCATCTACCCGGGAATTCCGCCAGATTGTTTAAATTGGTTCTGTTGCTTTCGACCACGATTATAAATCGATCGCTTTCCGAATATACCGCGCCAACCAATACCCCGATTATTATCACCAATAACCCCAACTGTCTCAACATCGATACTCCTTTATTATTAAAATCATTAAAACACCTTACTATCTTATAGTTTCGGCATAATTACTACCGAATTAGACTTAATTTTATGGTTTCATTATAGGAATTGATTTTCAACCGCGCGAAATAAATCCCGGAGTTGAATCCCGTTCCATCCCATAAATATCGATAATTCCCCGCCTCTTGAAAATCATCGATAGCGGAAGTAACCCGCCTTCCGAGCAAATCGTAAATCGTTAAGTCAACGTAAGCGGGTTTATTGAGCGTATAGTTTATCAAAGTCGAACCATTAAAAGGATTGGGATATGATTTAATCGCGTAAAAATGGTGCGCCAGCGGCGGCTGGTTATCTATTGATGTCAACAGCCATCTGAACGCATTCAGACGGCCGGTTCCCATCTGACCGATATGCCCGGGATTCAATGAATCTATATTTTCAGTTGTCGATTTGATGAGATCCTCTACTTGCGCGTTAGTCATCGATGGATACCAGGCCCTTATCAATCCTGCTAATCCCGATACCATCGCCGCAGAAAACGATGTGCCGCTGTAATTCGCAAAACCGGAATGCGTCTCGGTAGTCAGAATATTCGTTCCGGGAGCGCAAAGATCGACCCAGGAACCGTAACCTGAAAACGGCGCCAGATGATCGTCGGCATCGGTCGCGGCAGCCGCGATAACGTTATCATACGCGGCTGGATAAATCGGAACATCGGAGCTTTCGCTTCCCGCCGATGCCACTATGAGCACATCCTCATCCCAGATCGCATTAATCACGTTCTGCTCGGTCTGGCTATATACGGCCGTCCCCCACGATATATTAATAATTTGAGCGTTGTTTTCGGTCGCCCATATCATTCCCTGCATCACATTACGAAGATTCCCCGCGTTGAATACCTTTATACACATCATTCTTGCCGAAAACCCGATTGCCGATCCCCAGACTCCATTGTCGGTCACGGCGGATATACATCCCGCGACAATCGTTCCGTGGGGCCAGGATGGTTCCTCCATGGGATTGTTATCGAAAGTCCCCCAATCCCAGCCGACGATATCATCGATAAACCCGTTCTGGTCATCGTCGATATTATTGTAATCTGATGGGTCAAATCGGCCGTTATGATTTATATCTTCGCCAGGAATTACCCAGATATTCGCCAGCAAATCAGTGTGGTAGTAATTTACTCCGGCGTCAACAATTGCTATAATCGAATGGCGGGTCGTATCGCCCCTCACGATATCCCAGGCATCATCGGCATGAACATGAGGTAAATGCCACTGGCTGGGAAACGCCGGGTCATCCGGGGCGTAATTCAACAGCGGCATACTAATCCGTTCGATATATTCAATATCGGGACTATCTGTTAATCTGGCAATCGCCAGTTCGACATTATCGGGGTTGGCAATCGTGAATATATATAGTCCCGCCATAACCCGAATCAGCGCCGGTTTTGTTAACGGACCTGGATAGTATGGCTCGATATTAATTACGCCAACTTCCCGGCAAATCCTGTCTATCGATTCGTCGCCGCTGGATACAAATCCATTAGTCATCGAATTCGTCTGCCATCCGGGAGTATTTGTTTTTTGTTTTACTACCACCTTATCGGGAACAAATCGGCCTTGTGATTTTGTATCCAAACCGGCGGCTATCGAAAAAATAAATAACCCGCATAGAAACGCGAAAACTGATTTTATCATTATACTTGAAAATGACATCTTCGCCTCGCTTTCGTTTTTGGGCTGAAGATCATTAGCCTTGATTTTATTCAAATGCCAAATCAATTCCACTTCGATTACGAATCTATTCGTGAATAATCGGCCGCGTTTCTTTAGGCATATCTGTTTTTAGAGGCGGTACCGGCAAAACCCAATGACAATAAACTAAATCGGCCATACCTTTGAAATAGGCGATCAGTCGAGTTATATCCGATCCTCTGAACTCGCAATTGCCGTTGACATCGCCGCGTATATACAAATAGCCATTCAGCGAATCGATAAAACATGAATCAGGCGGCTGGGGCCCCAGCCCTTTAAAATAACGCACTCCGAACGTAACATCCGAACCCTGAACGCTGCTATCGCTGTTAATATCTCCGGGAATATATGCATGGCAGTTTGGCCCGCTTTCATCGAATAGTTCGGTCATCACCCGGCCGGTGCTGAATGGGGCTTGATATCCAAGCAATTCGCCGGCGGTTTTGGTGATATCGGTCATTCGCGCCCGCGGCGAATTTACATGAACACCTCTTTTAAAATCGGGCCCAATCGCGAACATCATCACGTGCCGGCATCCGAAACAGCCATCGCCATGGCCGGTGAAATTTGTCGTGTGACGGCCGTGGTCATTGGTAACAATCATTGTGGTTTTATTTGCCATAACCGCGTCGGTTTGTATCGAATCCCAGAGCGCCGCGGTAAGCGAATCCGCCTCGCGGATTTTCGCCAGGTAATCCTCCCAGATACCGCTATGTCCGGCATGGTCCGTGTCTGGGAAATATACATACATAACTTTGGGATGCTGCCTTCTGATTACTGTCACGGCCGAATCGAAACAGGCGATATTGTTGTTGCCGGTGGAGGTCGGCGGCTGCACGAATTGCGGCCAATAGCTGGGTCCATATCCGGGGTAAAACGAAGGCATCCAGGTGCTGCTGCCATAATTAGGCGTTACATAGATAACCTGACCGGCCGAAAACCCCAAATCTTTGCGGGCGTATTCCCAGTAAGTAGGATAGCGACAAAATTGGATGGAATTTCCCAGATATGTCGTATCCTGAAGCGGGTAGAATCGGCCCATCCAGGTGGCTGGTACAGCTGAGCTGGTGACCGTTATGCTGTCGTTAAACGCTGAATCTTGGATCACCGCTTGCGTCCCCAGGTCATTCAGATGAGGGCAATTGGCGGTTCCAAGCCCCTCCGTATAGCGGACGCCATCTATCAGTACGACAACTACATGCTCGGTTTGATAGGCTTTCACGCTTGCTGTGTTTAATAAAAAGAAAATTAATCCAATTAAAAGCACCGTTCGGGGTTTATATAGGCTCAATAAAATACGCATACTGTTTCCTTATCAAAGAAGGCGAATTAACACTTACCCTACAATTACAATGTAATAAATAAAGGCTAATTTAACAAGGATGAAATAGGTACTTATGATTTCCAACAAAGGCGACAATGGCTATTGTTGCCTTTAAAAGTTGATTTTTGAAGGTTAACTAATAAGAGCGCGTTTGCTGTTTACACTTCCGACACCTTATACCGCTTGAATATTATCGCCAATGCCCAGGTAGCGCCGGGAAACGTTATCGCCCAGAGCGCTGCGATCCAGATCATCCAGTGCCAGAACATTTGAAGCGCGATAAACGGAATCAATAATCCATTGGCGATTAAAAACCAGCGAGCGATTTTTTCGATTCCCTTGCCGGTAAAAATCATTGCCGCCAAAAACGTAGCCACGCTCATGAAACTGTAACCAAGAATATCCACCGAATACAAAAACGAATCGAACGGCACAAATAGAAATTGCTCCATCCCGGCGATTCGCCCCTCGGCCAAACGCGGCGTTACCCAGGTAAGTTGTACGTAATAATTGATACTTATCATTACCGCGTAAATCGTGGCGAACGCCATCGCCGCCTGCCCCCAAATTTTCTTATCCTTGGAGGCAATCTGATTGACGCTCACCATCAAAAGCAGGAACGACGAACCTAAAAACAACGATGGCGTAAGCAAGACCACCAATCCCAAAGGCGTACTGGAGCTTTCCGGCCCACCTTTGGATCCTAACCAGCCCAGCCATTCCGCAATTTGACCCACATCATAAGTGATACTGAATATCGTGGCAAAAACCGCCGACCAGAACCCTACTGCTTTCGTCGATGATGGGATTTCCGTTACCATTACTAACCTCCGTCCTGTATTTAATATGTAATAGTGCTTCGAGAACTACGCTTGCCCGCCTTTGGAGGGATTCCCGAAGCTATCCACCGT
>CAZTNJ010000037.1:0-20541 GCA_964614835.1 uncultured Ignavibacteria bacterium
TATCTTAATAAATAGACAATTGGCCGTAAGTTTTAACATTTCGGTTTTTGAGCATTTATAAAAATACTTATGCTTTTGTGCATATAAATTTAATTGGGAACATAAATTAAAATAGTTTTGATATTTGTCCAATAACCTTATACGATATTGATCCAAATCCGAACTGAAAAATCCTTCCTCGTCGATGGTCATGGAACTCCTTTTATGCTTGAATAATAAATCTACATTTATTATTAATAATTCAATTATTTGTAAAATCAAATTTTACTTCAAAATGTTCATTAATTTTCACATTATAGAACCCCCTTCCACAAAAATCAACCAAATAATAAAAATGGCGGCCCGTCTAACACGAACCGCCATAAAAAGATATCGCAATTGAGATATATTCTCTACTTCAGCCTCTCCCCTACAATATCCACCAGTTCGGCTATCTTATGGCGGGTCTGCTGCATACTGTCGCGCTCGCGTATTGTCACCGTCTCGTCGGTCAGCGTTTGCCCATCGACCGTGATACAGAACGGCGTGCCCGCCTCATCCATGCGGCGATATCGGCGCCCCACCGCCCCAGCATCATCGTAGAACACCTTGAAATGTTTCTTGAGGTCGTGATAAATCTTATCGGCCATCTCCGGCATGCCTTCGCGGTTAACCAGCGGGAATATGGCCGCCTTAATAGGCGCGATTTTCGGCGATAACGCCAGCGATACCCGGGTCTCCCCTTTCACTTCCTCTTCGCGGTAAGCATCGACTAAACAAACCAGCGTGCCTCTATCGGCGCCTGCGGAGGTCTCGATTATATAGGGAATGAACCGCGACTTGGTTTCCTCATCATAGTATGACAAATCCTTGCCGGAGGCTTTCGTATGCCGCCCCAAATCGAAATCGGAACGGTTGTGGATCCCCTCGATTTCTTTCCAGCCGAACGAAAACTCGTACTCGATATCAAACGCATCCTTGGCGTAATGCGCCAGTTCATCCTTGCCGTGCTGATGCCATCTCAACTTCTCCGGCCGGATTCCCAGTTCCAGATACCATTGCCAGCGTTGTTCTTTCCAGTAGTCGAACCATTTTTTATCTTCTTCTGGCTTGACAAAGAACTGCATCTCCATTTGTTCGAATTCGCGGGTGCGGAATATGAAATTCCCCGGCGTGATTTCATTGCGGAACGCCTTGCCTATCTGGGCGATTCCGAACGGGATTTTCTGCCGCGATGGCCCCTGCACATTGAGGAAATTGACGTATATTCCCTGGGCGGTTTCCGGGCGAAGGTATATCACGGCCGCGTCTTCTTCGACCGGCCCCATAAATGTCTTGAACATAAGGTTGAAATTGCGCGGTTCGGTCAATTCGCCGCCGCAATCGGGACAGGTTTTGCTTTCAATTTGGTCGGCCCGAAACCGATGATGGCATTTCTTGCAATCGACCAGCGGGTCGGTGAACCCATCGACATGCCCGGAGGCCTGCCAGACCTGCGGTGCCATGAGTATTGCGGCGTCGATACCCTCGACATCATCGCGGCGATGAGTCATGGTTTCCCACCAGAATCGTTTGACGTTATTTTTCAGTTCGACGCCTAATGGGCCGTAATCCCAGCATGAACCCAGGCCGCCGTATATTTCGGATGATTGAAAGACGAAGCCGCGCCGTTTACACAGCGACACCAGTTTATCCATAAACGGGTCAGTAACGATATTTTTCTTAGCCACATATCCTCCGGTGGTCAAATTTCCATTTTATAACTGCGAGAGGAATTTAAACGATTTCAGGTTGGGATGCAACCCCATATGATAATCGGCGAACGAAAATATAAACCGCTCGATTTCTTTATAGATACCGCCTGAATACTGGTTTGCGGCTACCTCTTCCAGAGGTAGCGCCGCGAATTGCCGCAGCGCCCCCAGCGCTACCGCCGATATTTTGGCTGGCAACGTCCCCTTCGGAATATCTTTAGAACAGATTATCCCGCCAAGTTCGGGCGAATAATAAGCCGCGTGATTCGGATTCGGTTTCTGGCAACTGACACAGGAATCCAGTTCGGGGTCATACCCCATCGTTTGCAGGATTTTCAGAAAGGCCGCCCAAAACAGCGTTTTTATTGACTCGTTATCGGCTTTCATTGACAGCCCCAAAAACTGGCCGGTCAACTCGAATAGTTCCGGTTGGGGTTGCCCTAATTGCAGGCTCTTGTCGATTATCTCACAGAATGCGGATACGAAACCGAACTTGTGAATATCCGCCGCAATCAGCGAATAGTCTTCGATGGTTTCGTAAGCCCCAAGTGTCCCCAGTTCGGCATGCTCTTTAAGATAGAGATTACCGGAAACAAGCGAGAAAAGTTGAATTGTGCTGCCTTTGCGAGAGGAGGTTTTTTCACCCCCTTGGCCACGCATTTAACTTTCCCCTGTTCGGCTGTGAATATGGTAATTATTCGGGAAGTTTCACCGTGGGAGAACCCGCGGATTACATACCCTTTGAAGGCGATTTGCGACATCTACCTGGCGCTGTCTGCCGATACGAATTTGATAATTTGCCCCTCCGGCTTGGCGTAGCCGTATCTATTGGAGGCGTAAAGCTGGATGTACAGCGAATCGGCTTTGAGCTTATCGGTTTCCCATTTCAAATCCGCGGCTTTTACTTTAAGCTCTGTGACTTCCTTTTCGGCGGCTTTTATTTTCGTTTTCAGGCGGTATATTTTCAGAAGGCCGTAATCCCCCTGGGCGAACATGACGCCCACTCCAACCAGGAAAGTCAGTATCACGACTCTTGTGATGCTGGCCGAAAATCCTTTCCTATTGACTCTGCGATTAAAATCCTGCGATACCTTTGGCAATTCCGCCATGAAAATCCCCTCCAAAATACGTCTGGTAGGGCCGCTTGACCCGACGGTTAAATAATCTCGTTGTCGCCCAAGGGCAAGGCATGCCTTGCCCCTACGCGACATTTTTCTGCCGGGTTATTTTACCGGACGGTTTATCATCTAAACGCTGTAAAGCGCGTCGGTGCCCAAAAACTGTGCCTGACCGCCTAATTCCTCTTCGATTCGTAGCAGTTGGTTGTACTTGGCGATTCTATCGGTGCGGCTGGCTGAACCGGTCTTTATCTGCCCGGCGCCGGTTCCAACGACTACATCGGCAATGGTAGTGTCCTCGGTTTCGCCGGAACGATGCGACACGACCGCCGTGTATCCGGCTCGACTGGCCATCGAGATGGCATCCAGCGTCTCGGTCAATGTCCCAATTTGATTCAGCTTTATCAAAATCGAATTGGCCACTCCCATTTGGATTCCGCGCGCTAATTTCTCGATATTGGTAACAAATATATCATCGCCGACAATCTGTACTTTGCCGCCCAGCTTTTCGGTCATGATTTTCCAGCCTTCCCAATCGTCTTCGGCCAGGCCATCTTCGAGCGAGATTATCGGGTATTTATCTATCAATGAGGAGTAATAATCGACCATCTCCGCCGATGATAAAATTTTGTTTTCCGATTTCAAATTGTATTTGCCGTTTTCATAGAATTCGGACGCGGCCGGATCGAGCGCGATAAAGGCGTCCTCACCAGGTTTGTAGCCGGCGCGTTCGATTGCCGTGATTATCACCTGAATCGCCTGTTCGTTCGATTTGAGATCGGGCGCGAATCCGCCTTCATCGCCGACCGCTGTGTTAAGCTTCATATCGGTTAGCACTTTTTTGAGCGCGTGGAATACTTCCGCGCCACAGCGAAGCGCTTCCGAAAAAGACGGACGCCCGGCCGGTATCACCATGAATTCCTGCAGGTCGACATTGTTGTCGGCATGCTTACCACCGTTTAAGATATTCATCATCGGCACCGGCAAGACCCGCGCGTTTACGCCGCCGATATAGCGATATAGCGGCAACTCACAGACTGCCGCCGCCGCTTTACAGGCCGCCAGCGATACGCCCAGAATCGCGTTGGCGCCGAATTTTTGCTTATTAGGGGTACCATCGAGCTCTATTAAAAACCTATCGATCATCGCCTGTTCGGTAACCGGAAAACCGGCTTCTATTAAAGCTGGCGCGATTTCCTCATTGACGTTATTTACGGCTTTTGTAACTCCCCTGCCCAGATAGCGGCTCTTGTCGCCATCGCGAAGTTCCACCGCCTCGAACTGGCCTGTCGATGCTCCCGAGGGAACGGCCGCCCGGCCCATTTGTCCCGAATCCAGTAAGCAGTCTACTTCCACAGTAGGGTTGCCGCGTGAATCCAATATTTCTCGTGCTTGAATGTCTATGATGTAGCTCATTTTCCCTCCGTCTGCTTTATCCATCTATTAAGTTACTAATTTTAACATATCTTATCGAATCCGGCAATTAAATTTTCGTCCGATTCGCAATTAATATGAATTTCGGTAGCTAAAACAAAACATTAAAATAAATCTGATTTCATGAACCGCGACATATACCGCTGCTTATAAATACTTCGCCGCTATTGGCATCCTGCGCCCGATACCGAACGCCTTACTGGTCACTTTCAGTCCCGGCGCCGCCTGACGACGCTTGTATTCGCTGCGCGCTATCGCTTTGATAACCCAGGCCACCGTTTCTCCGGCAAATCCTTTGGCAACAATCTCATCCGCTGATAACCCATCCTCGACATAGTACTGCAATATCTGGTCGAGCACATCATATGGCGGAAGCGAATCCTGGTCGGTCTGATTAGCCCGCAACTCCGCCGATGGCGGCTTGGTGATTGTCGCCTGCGGAATAATCTCCCTTTCTCGATTTATATACGACGCGATTTTATAAACCATTGTCTTAGGCACATCGGAGATAACGCTCAGACCCCCACTCATATCGCCATATAGCGTGCAGTAACCAACCGCCATCTCGCTCTTGTTGCCGGTGGACAGCACCAGATAGCCGAACTTGTTCGACAATGCCATCAGGATATTCCCCCTGATTCGCGCCTGGATATTTTCCTCGGCGATATCCGGCGATTTTCCCGCAAAGTGAGGTTTTAACGTTTCCAGATAGGAGTTATTAATTACGTCAATCGGGATTTCTTTTATCTGGATTCCAAGGTTATTCGCCAGACCGATTGAATCATCCACGCTCCCTTTTGATGAGAACGGTCCCGGCATAGTGATTCCCCAGACATTTTCCGGTCCGATAGCGGCGCAGGCCAAAGCGCAGGTCACCGCCGAATCGATTCCTCCGGAAAGCCCCAGCATCACACCCTTAAATCCGCATTTATGAACATAATCCTTGATTCCCAGAACCAGAGCTTCATACACGCTTTCGATTTCATCCTGGAAATCGTAGGTTGCCGCCTTGCCGGTTTCTTTGGTATCGATAGTTTTAATAACCTCTCTGAATGACTCGCCGATCCAAACGGCTCGCCCTTTATTATCTACAAATATGCTTCGACCATCGAACACTAGTTCATCGTTGCCTCCGATTTGATTGACGAATACGAACGGCAGTTTATACTTCTTGGCGTGGTTAGAAATTAATTTAAAACGAAGCTTCTCTTTTCCCATATGAAACGGCGATGCCGAAATATTAATCATCAAGGTTGCCTTTTGTTTGGCCAGAATCTCTATCGGATCCTGATTGTAGAATCGCCGCGGCCAAAGCTCCGGGTCGTTCCAGGCATCCTCGCAAATCGATATCCCCAGCATTTCGTCCTTGAATTCGATAACCTGAATTTGCCGGGCCGGGTCGAAATACCGCGCCTCATCGAAAACATCATATGTGGGCAGAAGCGATTTCTGTTGAATCTGTTTGATTTTGCCGTTGTTAATCAAAAAGGCGGCGTTGTATAGACCTCTACCGATATCCATGTTGGTTTTGGCCGGCGCGCCAAACAATATTCCCAGCTTCGGATATTCTTTAGAAACAGATTTGACATCGGCAATCGCTTGCTCCGATTTCTTTATAAACGATACCCGATTAAGAAAATCCCGCGGCGGATATCCAGTTACAAAAAGCTCGGAAAAAACCACCAGGTCCGTTTTCTCAACTGAAGCCAATGCGATCGTTTGTTTCATTTTGGCCAAATTGCCGTCTATATCTCCGACAGTTGGATTAAGCTGTGATATCGTAATTTTCATAATGCTTTTATAAGTGTCGGCCGGTATGTTGTCAAGATAATCTGATTTGGGAGTTCCATTTGGGCGATTTTTCGGTGTTAAAATTCGCGATAGCACGACCAAACATTGGTAAAAGCATACTGGTTCGAACCGGTTCATGGATTAAATGGGTCAACTTTATGGCATGCGGAGCAAATTAAATTTGTGAAATATTTCACTCATCGGGTATTATATCACCAAAATATCAGCAACAATTATTATTGCCGCCATATCGCCCAACCCATTGCTATACCGTAGATTATGATGGGTAAAGCCGCTATATACAAATATTGTTCTAATAATTCATTGACTATTATTGCAACGCATTTATATTATAATCGTATGAATTAATAACGCGAAGATGGCGGGAAATATGCTCAACCGGTTCAGCAAAAAAACCAAATAATACCAGTCCAACTGGCGGAATAAGCTTTGACCGGCTATCTTTTAGGAGAATATCAATGAATCGTTTTGAAATGCGAGTCGACCCTCTTACCCACGAGATATATTATGATGTCTCTTTGCGGGGACGGGCGCTTCTTTTTGATCCGCTCCTTAATAAAGACCGCGCTTTCCCTCACGATGAGCGCGCCGATTTTAACTTAATCGGGCTGCTCCCGGATACTATTGGTACCCTCGAAGACCAGGTGACCCGAAATTACGAAAGCTATCTTTCAAAACCCAACGATCTCGAAAAATACGTATTCCTGCTTTCGCTATTGGACAGGAATGAAACCATTTTCTATGCCTTGCTCACACAGCACACGGAAGAAATGCTGCCAATTGTCTATACTCCCACGGTTGGATTGGCCTGCTTGAAACTTTCACATATTATCCGGCGCTATCGCGGAATATATATCACCCCGCAGAATGTCAACGATATCGAGCAGATTCTTCAAAATGTCGGACTTCCTAATGTTTCGCTGATTGTCGTCACCGATGGCGAACGTATCCTCGGTTTCGGCGACCTTGGTGCGGATGGTATGGGGATTCCTGTTGGCAAGTTAGCGTTGTACGTTGCCGGCGCTGGCATTCATCCGGCCTCTACTCTGCCGGTTTGTATCGATGTTGGCACCAACAATGAGCGGCTGCTTAACGATCCCCTTTATGTCGGCGTTCGTTCCCAAAGATTGATCGGCCAGGCATACTACGATGTTATCGAACGATTCGTACAGGGAATCCGGCGGGTATTCCCGCGAGCTTTATTGCAATGGGAAGATTTCGGTAAGGGCAACGCCTTCAACCTTCTGAAAAATTACCAGAATCGCATCTTGAGCTTCAATGATGATATCCAGGGCACCGGTTCAATCGCGACCGCCGCTCTGGCTTCGGCTTTAAAAATCAAAAAAGGCCATCTCGCCAAAGAAAGAATCGCGATCTATGGATTCGGACAGGCTGGTTCGGGGATCGCCAATTCGATAGCCACTCTGCTTCAAAAAGAGGAAGGCATAAGTATTGAAGAAGCCCGTAAAAGAATCTACGCCGTAGATATCAACGGCCTGATGATTGAAGGGGACAAAGCCGAAGAATACCAGAAAAACTTTTTACAGCCTAAATCCGCGATTGCGAACTGGCCAATCGATAAAACCAAATCGCCGCAATTGGAAGATGTCGTAAAGCATGGTAAAATAACGATACTGATTGGCGTTTCAGCTCAACCCGGAATCTTTACCGATAAAATCCTTCGCCAGATGGCGGCCAACACCGACCGGCCGATTGTTTTCGCCCTCTCCAATCCGACATCTAAATGCGAAACGACACCTCAAGCGGTCATGGCGGCAACCGAAGGCAAAGCCCTGATGGCAACCGGCAGCCCATTCGCACCTGTAGAAGGGCCAAACGGCAAGAGCATTCATATATCGCAATGCAATAACATGTACGTTTTCCCGGGAGTTGGTCTGGGGGCGATTGTTTGCCAGGCTACCAAAGTTACTCCGGCGATGTTCTACGCCGCCAGTCAAGCTGTTTCGGACTCTGTTACCGAAAATCAGCGGGCTGAAGGGCATTTGTTGCCCCAATTAACAGATATACGCGATGTATCCCTTAAGGTCGCTGTCGAGGTTGCCAAACAGGCTCGTCAGGAAGGAATTGGCATGAATGTTTCTGACGAGAGATTAGCCGAACTGATAAAAAAAGCGATGTGGAAGCCGCATTATTATCCATATCGCTACAACAATAAATAATAGCGCATGTTAGTGATAGTCATAATAATAGCCGCCGCGACTATGGCAACAGGGTTGGCACAATGCGGAAACAAGAGTCTGATAACGATTCTTGTCCGCCCAGAAATCGCGCCGGCTATTCTTGACTTTAAAAATAAAAACAGGTATTATCGTTTCCACGAAAATGAATGAGGAGGCTTGAGGCAAGTTCGGCGCTAAATAAAACAATGTCGAATCGTATTGAATTACGAATAGCCATATGAACTGACTTGAACGGGCTATTGATCGACAGCGAAGCGCCCATGAATGCTGAAGCCGATGAAATTGGAGGAATCAAAGACATGAGTAGCAAATCGTTTAACCCTTTTGAAATGGCCCAGGCCCAGTTCGATAAAGCAGCCGACATTCTCGAACTCGACCAACCAACTCGCGACTTGTTGAGAAATCCGATGCGGGAATATCATTTCAATATCCCGGTACGCATGGATGACGGCAAAATGAAAATTTTCAGAGGCTTCCGCGTCCAGCATAATGACGCCAGAGGCCCGGGCAAGGGCGGAATCCGGTTCCACCCGCAAGAGACAGTCGATACCGTAAAAGCGCTTTCCATGTGGATGACCTGGAAATGCTCCGTGGTCGATATCCCTCTCGGCGGAAGCAAGGGCGGCGTAATTTGCGATCCACACAACTTGAGCATGCGCGAACAAGAAGGTATCTGCCGCGGTTGGGTTAGACAGCTTTCCAAAGACGTCGGCCCATTGACCGACGTACCGGCCCCTGATGTTATGACCAATGCCCAGCATATGCTCTGGATGCTCGACGAGTTAGAAACCATCAATCGCCAGAAATTGCCCGGTTTCATTACTGGCAAGCCGGTGGGCATGGGCGGTTCGCTTGGCCGCACTGAGGCTACCGGTTACGGCGTGGTCTACACTCTCCGCGAAGCCCTCAAAGAATTGAAGCTCCGTCCCGAAAACACGATTGCCGCGGTCCAGGGATTCGGCAATGTGGCTCAATATGCGATAAAATTATACACGCAGCTTGGCGGCAAAGTTATTTGCGTATCATGCTGGGACCAGAACGATCAAACATCTTATACTTTCAAAAAGGAATCCGGAATCGAACTCGACGCGTTATTGGGAATTACCGATCGGTTCGGCGGAATCAATAAAGACAAAGCCAAGGCCATGGGTTACGAAATCCTGCCTGGCGAAGCCTGGATTGAACAGGATGTCGATATCCTTATGCCGAACGCTATTGAAAATCAGATTACTGGCGCCAACGTCAACAAGATTACCCGCCGGGTGAAAGTTATCGCCGAAGGCGCCAATGGCCCGACCACGCCTGAAGCCGACAAAGTCATTCAGGAACGCGGCATCTTCTTGATTCCCGATTTCCTGGCTAACGCCGGCGGCGTAACTTGCTCCTATTTCGAACAAGTACAGAGCAATCAGAATTATTACTGGGAAAAAGAAGAAGTTCTTGGCAAGCTCGATGTGAAGATGACCTCCGCGTTTTTGGCGGTCAGCGAATTGGCCCGGAAACGCAAACTTTATATGCGTGACGCGGCTTATGTTATCGCGGTTAGCCGCGTGGCGCAAGCCTGCCGCGATCGGGGTTGGGTATAGAAGACCTCAATCGGCGGTGATTTTAAACTTCTCCGCTTTCTGTGAACCTGATAGTCCCCCTGTCACGAATCCTCGACAGGGGGATTTTTTATGTCTATTCGGACTCCCCGAAAATCAACCTTTGTCATTCCGGGCTTGACCCGGAATCCAGGATTATATCTTAATCGTGCCCGGCAGTTGTCCTCAACTGCCGGTAAAAATATCGTTGCTATTTCCTTCCATCATTGTATAATAATGTATGCAATGAAAGGTGGCCAATGCTCCGATTTCCGATTATATGGTTCGTTATACTGATGAATATGAGATGTGATGAAGTGGTAAAGGATAACCACCCACAGCTTGCTGTGGATAGCAAGTTTGTTAAAGCAATGAGATGCAGTTCCATCGCAGTAATTATTTTTGTTTCTATTCTATATAACCAGACGTCGGCAAACGAAAACGATCCATCTAAATGGAACTGGTTTACGGGTCTTGGTATTAATATTGGAGCTGTTAACTTCATGGGCTCGGCAAAAAATAGCGTGAGGAATTCCTATTATATCAACAATATACAAACTTATTCAATAAATTGGCAAATTGGGCATCTTTCCGGCTCTAATCGCATTTACGCTTTCATTTCGGCCGGATATATAGGAGATAATCCTTACAAAAGCGAAGAACCATGGAGCGGTGGAGAGTTGGTAGTAATAGCAACCGGGTATTCTAGGCGGCTTACTCCATGGAAATTTCTTATTGTTAACCCGGGGCTTTCTTTAATGCGTACATATTTATACTATAAAAAGGATGATGAATTACTATATAAACGTACATTTCTGGTTCTTCCGATTGATCTGTCGGTAAGCATATTTCCTTTTAGAAGAACGTCGACCAATAAAATCTGCAAGACATTAAAAAACTTTGCGCTTTCGACGCTTTATAGCAAAACAGTAAATGGAAAGCAGTTTACTAAGGCGGGCATGTCAATCGGTTTCATTCTTTCTGATGCGCGAGCAACAATTGGCTATGAATATGTACTATTAAAAAATAGTTATAAGTCCGATATTCTAAAGATAGAACTGTGTGCCCCATTGGATTAGTATTTCCCGTTCGGTCAGTTCGTAGCCCGCAGGGCGTGAACTGACCGGATGAACATACAGGTATCTTTTCCCCCGCCAGTTACTAATTCCAGCACAAAAAATCTCCTGATAAATCATTACACTGTCCCCGTAATTTCCTAATCATTACCAGCACCCCCCTACTTGCATCCCTCCCCTAAACTATGGGAATTCCCCCATAAATCGCCGTTAAAAACCGCTGTTTCACGGCCCAATAACCCGGTGGTTTCGTCTGATATGAAACACGCAATGTCGTAGGTATTATCAACTTGCCCGCCCGATGTTTCATGTTCAGCCGCTGACCAAATCTGGGGGCATGTCCTTTGTTGAGAATATCTGTGAAAACTTAACAAGGGAGATGGGCATGAAAATGAGATTCACACTTACCATGGACGACCTCTTGGTCAACGGCACCAAGATCGACAACATGATAATTGACTGGATCGATGAAGTTAGCCAGGAAGAGGTCCTGGAAATGTCGCAGCTTTGGATCACCTCCCAGAATTTTTTAACCGAGAGGATGGTGGGATTGAAGCGGGTTGGGGAATCGTCTTTGACAATTGAACCCGTTGAGGAAGCGTAATTATCATGGAGCGTCTGAAAGTTTTTGTCGATAAACTGGCTGAGCACTACCTCCAGATAGAGGCCGCGTTAAAAACAGCCGCCGCCCAGATACCTTCGATTGGGCCGGCTGTAGCCGACCATATCCGGTTGGTGATAATGATCGCGGTATTGCTGGTGCTGGTGATACTGATCAAGCCGCTACTCAAATGGTCGCTGGTGATAGGCGTAATCGGCGGCCTGGTGGCGCTGGCCATATCGACATATTTCGGACTGGCATTCCTGACAGTACTGCCCTATTCGGCGGTGGGTGTAAGCGTGCTTTTACTCTCAACAAAGTGATAGGAAAAGGAGCTTTGAATGCAACCGAAAAATTTCCGAAAAATCTGCCACCAGTGCCGGGTTAAGACCCTGCGCACCTGGAGCGGCTATCTCTGCCCCAAATGCGGCCTGGTCATAAATACCCAAGATACCATCAATGACTCCAACAATAAAGTATATCGAAAACGGTAGATTGATATGAGTACTAAACCAATTAAATGCACCAACTGCGGTAAAATTTCCAGCCGCGGTTCGATATTGCCTCTATGCGATGAATGCGCCAAGGGGCTGGAGGATTACGAACAGCAGATTATCAACTCGCTGGTGGATATCCATATCAATATCGATAAGGCCCAGCCCAAAATCGTTGGCGAAGGATTTTTTAAAATATAGGCCCGGGGTTGATACGAATTGTATTATTCGATCGCTGTTGATGAGAAATACCTGGCCAGTTCGTCGATTTGTGTCTGACATGCGTCGGATTTAGAGGCTGGAAAGCGACTCTTCCCTTTTTTTGATTCGAGAATTAACTCCCTGACAAATTTCCCACTCTTAATATTCCTTAGAAGTTCGTTCATGGCCTTTTTGGTTTGCGCGTTGATGATTTTATTTTCGGCCTTTTTTGAACCATAACGGGCCGTGAAACTGATTCTATCGTACATCCCGCCAATCCCATATCTTTTAATCAAATCGACAATCAAATCGAGCTGATAGATACATTCCAGATAAGCGTTGTGCGGAGGTATTCCAGATTTTACCAGCGTTTTGTAGCCTGCCTTGATTAGTCCCGCCAGGCCGCCACATAGCACCGCCTGTTCGCCGAAAATATCGCCGATGGCCTCATCGGCAAACGATGATATAATCAGCGCCCGATGGTTACATCCGATAGCCTTCGCATAAGCCGCCGCTACTTTCAGGCATGCCGAGGATGACTTTTCGGTATTTCCGATAAACGCGGATATGTTTCCCCCCTGTACGAATCGTTCCCGCATCCGCAAACCGGGCGCGTGCGGCGCCACCAGGACAAAATCTACATCTTTCGGCTGATTCACCAGCTTAAAATGCACCGAGAGAGCGTGGGCGAAAATGAAAATCTGCCCCGGATGAAGCGCTTTATTAATCTGTTTGGCAAACAGCTCGCCATGGACTTGATCGGGAACCAGGACGGCGATGATATCGGCATTTGCCACAGCCACGGAAGGAGTTTCGACCCTGAATTTATCTCTATTGGCTTTTACGCGCGAACGGCTCCCGCGTGGCAAACCGATAACCGGCGATAATCCCGAATCGCGTAGATTGAGCGCTTGCGCTCTCCCCTGCGACCCATACCCTAATATGGCTATCTTTTTGTTATTGAGAATCGTTAAATTTATCTGGCCGGCGGGATATTTTCGAATCTTTTTGGTATCCATAACTCAAAGAATAGATTGCTTGATTTTAGATGTCAAGCTATTAGAATATCCAGTTAAAAATGCCATTAATTTCAATTTTTTGTTTTGGATTAAGTGATGATATTGTATAATATAAAATTATATTATTTTAGGTTAAGTTGTGGATTTTGATTAAATGAAAACACTGATAACCGGCATCTACGGATTCGTAGGCGCCCATCTGGCCAATTACCTCGCTGACCAGGGGAATCAAATCGCCGGCTTCTGTCTCGAAACGGATATCGATACCGGCGCCATTCCCGAATCGGCCAAGATTTTTATCGGTGACCTTCGCCAGAAAGACCGCGTAGCCGAAGTAATCGCCGATTACAATCCCGATCGGGTTGTTCATCTGGCGGCAGTATCATCGGTTAAGTTTTCGTTCGACCATCCCGACGAGACATTCGCAATCAACATAACCGGAACCCAGAATTTGCTCGAAGCCATTTCCCGCCAG
Organism: uncultured Ignavibacteria bacterium; assembly: GCA_964614835.1. GTDB lineage: Bacteria > Zixibacteria > MSB-5A5 > UBA10806 > 4484-95 > JAAYTW01. Next base: position 13,748 of record CAZTNJ010000037.1, read on the forward strand.
AAAAAACCAGCTCAAACTCTGCTTATATCATCATCCGAGATTTACGGCCAGCTTACGGCCGAACAGGTGCCAGTTAGTGAAACCGCCTTGTTGGCGCCGGTCAATCCCTATGGCGTTTCCAAAGCTGCAGTGGACTTGATGGGGTACCAATATTTTAAATCATACGGAATCCCGGTTTACCGGATTCGGGCATTTTCTCATACCGGCCCGCGCCAATCGACTCAGGCTGTAATCTCCGATTGGGCCAAACAAGTGGCTACAATCGAGCTTGGCAGGGCTCCAGCCGAAATAAAGGTGGGCAATCTGAGTGTAATCCGCGATTACACGGATGTTGAGGATGTTATCCGCGCCTACGAGGCGATTTTCGAGAAAGGTCAGCCCGGCGAGGCTTACAATGTCTGTTCAGGAATTGGACATCAACTGGATACCCTGTTGGATCAATTAATCGGATTTTCAACCAGAAAAATCGCGATAATAATTGACCAGAGTCGTTTCCGGCCGGTGGATATCCCTGTCCTGATTGGCACGCCCCAAAAAATCAGATCTGATACTGGTTGGGAACCGAGAATAGATATCAATAGTACTCTAAAAAAAGTCTATAATTATTGGCACAAAATCCTGTCAACTAACGTATTCTAATTGAGGATTTGGGGTAGAGTAAAGACGCTGAAAAACCAAAAGAAAATACCGCCTGTTACAAAGATTTCCAGGTCAATAATAGATTACATTAAATTGACGATTATATAGGAAAATAACTAAAAAGATGCGTAGGATAAAAACACCAGTTTCGTTTTTCGGATGATAACAAACACCATAAGATGAACATACAAGGAGAAAGTGTGAAAAAGGCGAAAATGTCTAAACGAATCAAAGCCTCACCAAAAATCGATCAGGCTAAATTACTCGAACAGAAAATATTGAATCACTCCGCCGTGATTGGTATTATCGGTATGGGTTATGTCGGTTTGCCTCTGGCGGTGGAATTCGGCCGAGTCGGTTTTAAAGTCGTTGGTATTGATATCAATCCCAATAAAGTAAAAATCCTTAACTCCGGCAAATCCGATGTCGACGATATCAAGGATTCGCAGGTTAAAGAGCTCGTCGATCAAAAAAGACTTAAAACTACAAACGATTTTTCGGTATTGAAAGACGCCGATTGCATCTCGATTTGCGTTCCGACACCGCTGAATAAAACCAAGGACCCCGATGTCTCATTTATACTGGCGGCCGTTACGGAAATCGAAAAATATCTTCGACCGGGACAATTGGTAGTATTGGAATCGACCACATATCCCGGCACCACGGAAGAATTAATCATGCCAATTCTAGAATCCAAAGGACTTAAAGTTGGCAAAGATATCTTCCTGGCCTTCTCGCCCGAACGCGTCGACCCCGGAAACCCCAAATACGGCACCCACAATACACCGAAAATCGTGGGCGGCGTAACTCCGGCCTGCACCACCATCACCCAATTGCTTTATGGCCAGGTCGTGACCGAAATTATACCGGTATCAGCGACCCGGTCGGCCGAGATGGTTAAATTGCTCGAAAACACTTTCCGCTCGGTCAATATCGGCCTTGTGAATGAACTGGCCCTGATGTGCGACCGACTGAAAATTAATGTGTGGGAAGTTATCGACGCCGCGGCCAGCAAACCGTTTGGCTTTATGCCATTCTATCCTGGTCCAGGATTGGGAGGTCACTGTATCCCGATTGACCCGCATTACTTGTCCTGGAAATTACGTTCGCTAAATTACTATGCCCGTTTTATCGAACTTGCCGGCGATATCAACTCCCGTATGCCTGAATATGTGGTCGAAAAGATTATTCTTGCTTTAAATGAGCAGAAAAAATCACTCAAGGGGGCTAGAGTATTAGTACTGGGAATAGCCTATAAGCGCGATATTACCGACGTTCGCGAATCGCCGGCTCTTGATATTATCCGCTTGCTGGAATTGAAAGGCGCGCAGGTAATATATAACGATCCTTACGTCCAAACCGTTCGGCTGGAGGGCGGCGAGGTTGCCAAATCGACCGACCTTTCATCGCAACTGCTCACAAGCCTTGATTGTGTCACGATTGTTACCGACCATACCGATTACGACTACCAGTGGATTGTTGACAAGGCCAAGCTCGTTGTTGATACTCGTAACGCCACCAAGAAAGTTATCCGCGGCCGCGAAAAAATATATACATTATAACCGAAACCCTCATATTACTGCTTACGCAAGGGCGCGACTTCCGCGCCCTTTTTATTATCTTGACAACATCCCAACTCTCAAATATAAAACAACCCATGGAATATTCCGACACCGATTTCGAAAAGCTGATAGCATTAGCCAGACTTAAAATATCTCCGGAGATCAAACTCGAACTCCGCCAAAACCTCGATATCCTCATTAGCAAAACAACCTATGTAGACACTCCTGATTCCCAAAGCCAATCGAGCGGAAAAAACTGATTGTTATATTAGAATTTTCCCGGATAAAGGGGTTGCTTAATTATTGGCAGAAAATTATAATGCTGGGTGCAACCAGATGGGCTTTCACTGGCAAGTTTATTTGTGCCATTGCCTGAATCACTTGGAGAAATCGATGACCGGATCGGCGTCCACCCAACCAAAATCGCGCTATAATCTAAAAACCATCATTAAAGCCGTTCTGGGCTTAGTAGCAATTGTTTTCATGTTCTATTACTTATTTCAAAATTGGAACATGCTTCAAAATTATCAATGGCATTTCAACATCTGGCTATTGCTCCTTTCGATGGTTCTCCTTGGGGTCGCCCTGCTTTCTACGGTATATATCTACCGACTTATTTTTGATGAGTTGGCCGGCGCCCGGCTTAGCTTTCTACAAACATTCAGAATTATTAACATCACCAATATCGGGAGGTATCTGCCTGGTAAACTTTGGAGTGTTGTCGGGCTTATCGTATATACCAGCGAGTATGGTATCAACAAAAAACAAACCACTCTCGCGGTTATAACAAACGAAGTCGCCGGTAAAGCCTCGGGATTAATTTTGGGGCTTTGCTATTTCTTCTTCTCCGATTCCCTCAAAGGATATTTACCGGCCATGATAATCCTTTTGGCCGGTTGTATGATTATAATCCACCCCTGGGTTTTGGATAAAATAATCAATACCGGCCTACGTTTTTTAAAAAAGGAAACGATCGAAATCGATTTCGGCTACTGGTCTATTCTTAAATTCGTATTGATATTCATCGTTTCCTGGTTATTACACAGTCTGGCATTTTATGTACTTGTCAACTCCATGACCCCAATCGATTCGGTCAATCTGATTAAATTCGCCACCATTTTGCCCTTATGCTGGGTGATAGGATACATTATCCTGCTTGCCCCCGGCGGATTGGGCGTCCGCGAAGCGATGTTGGTCGTAATGCTTGGCGAATTTATGCCCAAAGAAATCGCTCTGGCGATTGCAATAATCCAGCGAATCTGGTTTACTGCCGTGGAAGGCATTAATGTGCTTGTAGCTCTGGCGATTCCGGCAAATAGACAAAAGTAATGTGTATTAAATGAGGAGATAAAATGGCGCAACCCTTGAAAACCAAAGCGGCCGGGCTCGATTTATTCGAGTCATTGCCGGGCAAACCGGTTTATTATTACCTTGGCGCTTATGCCCTGGCGACAATCCTGTTGTTTTATAAAACGATTTTCGCCTTTTCAAAATTGATATTCGGCACCGACCTGATGGCCGGTAATCTATTCTTTCGCCATTTTTATATCGACTATTTCAAAGCCCATGGCACCTGGCCGCTCTGGGATCCTTTCATACATGGGGGCATGCCTTTTATGGAGGCTATTCACGGCGATATTTTCTATATCCCGAGCTTTTTCTTCTATATGCTATTCGGCGTTAATTACGCCTGGGGATTTCTGCTGGCTCTCCATGTATTTGTCGCGGGTTTTTTCATGTACCTTTTCCTTAAAGAACTTGATATCCGCGGCAAAGTCGCGTTTTTAGGCGGGCTATTTTACATGCTGGCGCCGGTGCTTATTTCATTGGTGTATGCCGGTCACAACGGTAAAATTTTTGTGATATCACTGACACCTGTTTTGTTCTATATCTTTCAAAAAGCATTCAAAACCGGTAAACTGATTTATTATCTGATAATGTCGCTGGTTTTTTTCCTGATTGTCACCAGTCCTCACATGCAATTGGCTTATTTCCTTTTCGTCGCGTTTGGAATATACGCTGTAACCAAACTCATTCAACTCTGGCTTGACCAGAAGAAGGCGCCAATCAAGCCAATCTCGTTATTTGGATTAGCTGTTATTATCGGGTTGGCTTTGTCGATGGTACAGTTTTTGGCGCCCTACCAATACCTGAAAAAGTATTCCATGAGAACCGAACGTACCGATACGGGCAAAGGCTATGAATACTCTACTTCCTGGGCTATGAGTTGGGAGGAAGCCGCGGCTAATTTCTTCCCGGAATTTGCCGGCGACGATGTCGGCGGGCAAAAGCAAACCTACTGGGGAAGGAATCCATTTAAACTAAACTCCGAACATTTCAGCTTGCTGGCGATATTCCTATCAATTCTTGGATTAGGTCTCTGGACCAAACGAGGTAAATGGTTTTTCTTTGCGACGGCTATTGTGACTTTTCTTTACGCTCTGGGAGGAAGCACTCCGTTTTTTAAAATATTCTACCTGATACCCGGCATCAAAAGTTTCCGCGCCCCCAGCCTTATAAGTTTTATCACGGCCTTCTCGGTCATTACGCTTGGGGCGATGGGGTTAGAAAGTATCCTTGAAAAGAAACGCGATGACAAGAACATCCTTAAAACCTGGCGAAACTATACCTACATCACAATCGGCTATTCGGTGATTGTCGCGCTAATCGTGATTCTCCAGATGAATTTCTTTAGAATCTGGTTCGCGATATTCAGTTACACGCCCGATTCGCAAAAACTGGAAACGCTACGCCAGGGTCTCGATAACATCACCATCGGCGCCGTAATAAGCCTGATATTTGTTTGGGTATTATACGGACTGCTTCGCCTGCACCTTGATAAAAAAGTCAAATCCAACATGGTCGTGCTCGTTTTGGGCGCCATGGCGTTTGTTTATCTCTGGAGTTATAATACGCGCTATATAGTACCGATTGACCCCAAGCAACATCTTGAGAAAATTCCGGCGGTAGATTTCCTGAAATCAAAACAGGTCGAAGGACCGTTTCGCGTTTTCGTTCTGCCGCAGACTCTCCCCGATTACTATTTGGCTTTTCATGGAATTGAGGAGTTGTCGCTTACCGCGCTTCACGGCAATCAATTGGCTTCTCACGATAAATTGGCCGGAAATAGAGGGAATTTGCGAGGTTTGGCTTTCCAATCCGTCCAGGATTTGTTGAACGCCAAATACATAGTCAGCAGCCAGCAACTTCCACCTCAACGGTTTAAAGAAGTCGCCAACTATGGTAACCTCCGGATTTTCGAAAACCTGACTGCTTTTCCGCGCGCCTGCGCTATTTATAATTATACGGTGATGCCTAATGAGGATCAAATTGTCTCGACATTATATGACACTACTTTTGATTATCGCAGTCGCCTCTTGCTGGAATCTCAACCTTCGGGGATATCAATCAACACCGCCGACACCACAAAATATGCGTTAACTCCGGGGCGGGTTTATGATATCGCCAACTCCAGTTTTAAGGTCGATATCGATATGGCTCGCGACGGATTCCTGTTCCTCAGCGAAAATTTCTACCCTGCCTGGAATGCTTACGAAAATGGCCAATTACTTACCACGCTAAAAGCCAATGTCGCTTTCCGCGCCATTCCGCTCAATCAGGGAAAACATACTATCTTCTGTAAATTCGAAAACAAAATATTCAATGCGACTTTCACCTTGAGTAAGATTACTTTAATACTATTAATCCTTGCGATAGTTGGTCTGTGGGTCAAAGATAGATTTTTGAAAAAGAAAGAATCACCCAGGGCGGCATAATATCGCTTAAATAAATTTGATGGTTCTTTGATTTGTAAAAATAAAGGCGGTCCGGATTACGCGGATCGCCTTTTCCTTAAAACATTTACGAATCAATCAGCGTGGGATTCTTTATCTCTTTTGGGCAGAGGAGTCTCCACTATAACTCGAATTATCCTCTGGCCTTCCACTCTGTCGGCGATAAAATTGATGCCTTTATAAGTAACTTTCGCCCCTTGCGATGGCAAACTCCCGACCAAATCGTAAATCACGCCGCCTACCGTCTCGAATTGATCTTCTGGAAGCTGTAATCGCAGTTCTTCGTTCAAATCATAGATTGCCACTGAACCTTTTACGGCATAGTGACGGTCATCCAGTTTTTTAATCGCGGGTGTATCTTGATCATACTCGTCTTCAATCTCCCCAACGATTTCCTCAAGTATATCTTCCAATGTAACCAATCCGGCGGTGCCGCCATACTCATCAACCACAATCGCCAGGTGATTCTTTTTCGATTGCATCTCCTTAAGCAACTCGCTGACCTTTTTATTTTCGGGGACAAAATAGGCAGCCCGATACATCGATTTATCGATTACCTGATTCTCTTTAACGCCCTCTACGAAAAGGTCTTTTATATACAAAATTCCCAAAATCGTATCCAACGATTCTTCATAAACCGGCAACCGCGAATGCCCCGATTGTTTAACGATATCGATAACATCCTTAACCGATGAACCCGATTCAAGTCCAACTATATCAACGCGGGGAACCATTATCTCTTTAGTAGTTGTGGTGGTGATATCGACAATTCCGATAATCATGTCACGGGCTTGCGGCC
>CAZTNJ010000038.1:0-8094 GCA_964614835.1 uncultured Ignavibacteria bacterium
TTGTGTCCGTGGACTTGTCTTTACAATTGGTCAATAAGATGGCGCAATAAATCGCGAATGCGGCAATAATTGATCTCCGAACTGGCATGGGCAATCCTTTTTTAAATCGCTAAATTTAGCCTAATAATGTGGATTTTTGGGGCAGATGTCAATAGTCAAGCGAATTTGTGGGAGACCTCACCCCCCGCCTAAGCGGGGCACCCCTCTCCCGCGCGGGAGAGGGGACGGGGGTGAGGTTTCTCAGCGCTGATTTAACTGCTCTCCCTTTTAATTAACATAGAGGCATATTCATAAATCGTTGCAAGGCAATTAGCTAAATTATTTCGAATCTGGGAATTATCAAATCGCAAAACGCTTATTCCCAGGCTATTGATTACTTCCGTCCGAATTTTATCCCTATCCGCCTGATCTTTCTCTAAGTGAATCGCACCATCTAATTCGATAATCAATCCTGCATTATGGCAATAAAAATCGGCTACAAATCTTCCCATCGGATGTTGCCGTTTGAACTTTATGCCATTTAGTTTCCGATTACGCAAACAAGACCATAGTAATTTTTCTGCGGTGGTTTCTTTTTTGCGTAATTCACGGGCCGCGATTAAAATCTGCGGATTACTGCCCGTTACGCGCGGCAAGGCTTTGCTTTTGTATAATGATGCGATAATCTTTTTATTATTATCCATTTTCGGGGATGGATTATTAATATCATTGTCTTCCATACAATGATAATTATAACCGATACGATTCGGAAATCAAAGACTTTGCGATTTGGATTATTCGTTGATGCAAAACCTCACCCCGCCTTCGGCACCCCTCTCCCGCGCGGGAGAGGGGACGGGGGTGAGGTGTATCAAAAAAATCCCTTGACTTCCACCCCCCTTTTTTATTTTTTCTGGAACCAAGTTTAGCACTCATCAGTATAGAGTGCTAACAAGGTCCGGTAGGTGCCGGACACAAAGATAGTAAACAATTGATTCGGAAAAAAGCAGAAGAAACAAGTCCTTTAAAAATAACAACTTAACTAATATTAAGGAGGATTTAGAATGCAGGTAAAACCACTATCCGATAGAGTCGTGGTTAAGGCTCTTGAGGAAATGGAAGTGAAAAAAGGCGGAATTATTATCCCCGATACCGCCAAAGAACGCCCTATGCAAGGGGAAGTAATCGAAGTTGGCCCGGGCCGGGTCGAAGACGGCAAGAAAGTCCCCATGGAAGTCAAAAAAGGAGACAAAGTCCTGTACGGTAAATATTCAGGCACCGAAGTCACAATCGATAACGTCGAATACTTAATCATGCGCGAGTCCGATATCCTCGCTATCCTGGAAAAGTAGGAGGTAACATAAAATGGCAAAGTTAATTGAATACGAGAGTTCCGCCAGAGAACGCCTAAAAAGGGGCGTCGATAAATTAGCTAACGCGGTCAAAGTAACCTTAGGCCCCAAGGGACGTAATGTAGTCCTCGACAAGAAATTCGGTTCGCCGACTGTCACCAAAGACGGCGTCACCGTCGCCAAGGAAATCGATCTGGAAGATCCGTTTGAAAACATGGGCGCCCAGATGGTGCGCGAAGTCGCCTCGAAAACATCCGAAGTGGCCGGCGACGGCACCACCACCGCCACCGTACTGGCGCAGGCTATCTATCGCGAAGGGATCAAGAACGTTACCGCCGGCGCCAATCCGATGTCGTTAAAGCGCGGTATCGAAAAAGCGGTCAAGGCGATTGTCGAAGATCTCAAGAAGATGTCAAAAGTGGTCGACAGCCAGACCGAAATCGCCCAGGTCGGCACCGTATCGGCCAACAACGATGCCACTATCGGCAACCTTATCGCCGAAGCCATGAACAAGGTCGGTAAAGATGGCGTAATCACAGTCGAAGAAGCTAAAACCACCGAGACCACTCTGGAAGTTGTCGAAGGGATGCAGTTCGACCGCGGCTATCTTTCGCCCTACTTTATCACCGATGCCGACGGCATGGAAGCTGTCATGGAAGACCCGCTCATCCTGATTCACGACAAGAAAATCTCCAGCATGAAAGACCTTCTGCCGGTTTTGGAAAAAGTCGCGCAGATGGGCAAACAGCTGCTTATAATCGCCGAAGATGTCGAAGGGGAAGCGCTGGCGACATTGGTTGTCAACAAGCTCCGCGGCACCCTCAAAGTGTGCGCCGTGAAAGCCCCCGGTTTCGGCGATCGCCGCAAAGCCATGCTCGAAGATATAGCAGTGTTGACCAACGGCAAAGTCATCTCCGAAGAACTCGGATTCAAGTTGGAGAACACGGTCGTGTCCGACTTAGGCCGCGCCAAGAGAGTGACTATCGATAAGGACAACACCACAATCGTCGAAGGCGCCGGTTCTACCGATGCTATCAAAGGCAGAATCAACAGTATCCGCAAGCAAATCGAAGAGACAACCTCCGATTACGACAAAGAAAAGCTTCAAGAACGTTTGGCCAAGTTGGCCGGAGGCGTGGCGGTAATCAACGTAGGCGCCACCACCGAAACCGAAATGAAAGAGAAGAAGGCTCGTGTAGAAGACGCTTTACACGCGACCAGAGCGGCTGTCGAGGAAGGGATCGTTCCGGGCGGCGGCGTAGCCCTGCTTCGCACCATGAAAGCTGTCGCGGCTCTGAAACTGACAGGCGATGAAGCTGTCGGCGCGCAGATTATCAAGAAAGCGGTCGAAGAGCCTATCCGCATGATTGCCGAAAACGGCGGCGTGGAAGGCTCGATCGTAATCGATAAAGTGATGGCTAAAGAAGGCAATTTCGGTTACAACGCCGAAACCGACGAATACGGCGACATGATGAAGTTCGGCGTAATCGATCCGACCAAGGTGACTCGCACCGCGTTGGAAAACGCCGCTTCGATTGCCAGCCTACTTTTAACCACCGAAGCGATTATCACCGAAAAGCCGGAAGAGAAAAAACCGATGCCGGGTATGCCTCCGGGCGGTGGCATGGGCGACATGTATTAATAGATTCGTTTGATGTATTTAAGGGCAGGAATCGCATGATTCCTGCCTTTTTTACTGTTTGAAGTTGGAAGGAGGTGATGAAAAATGGGAATATCTTTATTAAATTTGTATTACGCTGATAATGGCAACAATGGGCATTATTTAACTTTAAATATGGAGGAAAATCAATCTATGCTAAATTTTTATTACTCGCTAGTTTATACTCAGATTGGTATGATAAATTTGCAAGCAAATTATATCGCTTATTATAATATTGGAGAACAACCCATCAGCTTAATAGCATATTTTTTAGAAGATAATAATTTAACCCGTATTTCCGTTGTATATTCAAGCTACGGGCGAACCAATACGATTATTTATTACTAAAACTATTTTGGGGCAGGGCCAGGGTAAGCTCTGCCCTAATTTGTAATTGAAATATTTATTAATTTTCCTTGCAATCGTCGTATTGAATTTATATTTTTTTAAGTAGAGATTAAAGTTCCATTATATGGGATTTAAATACATTTTTTGGCTGGGAAGGTTTTGCATGCGGAATAAACTATTTATATTCGCAATGTCGTTTTCAATTTATAGCTTGTTTTTGAATATAAATTGTAATCAACAAACACCTCCACCACGTAATCTTGTAAATAAATGCGACAGTTTAAATACTTTATTCTATCAAACTTTTGATTATGGAGATTTTGTCAAACTCTTACAAATCTATACACAGCTAAACTCTAATTCTTGCGATACCTTTCCTCAATTTTCGTCTTACGATCTAAAATACAAAGAAGCGTTGGATTCTATGCGGGCAATTGATGACAGGGCCCAAATTATTAAGAGACGCATTCGATCTAAGTATAATGAATTCGACCAAATTACTTGGATTGACCATCAATCAAATCCCAAGTTCGTAAATCGCGATGGTTTTTATTTATATTTCGGAATTGCGAACGGAGAACCGCAAGCGTTGCGTTTAAAAATTCAATATTATGCAGACGATTGGCTATTTGTCCGATCGTATGATTTCCTGATTGACGGAAAACTATATCATTATTATCCAGAGATAATTGAACGGAACAACGATTCATGGGTTTGGGAATGGATGGATGAACCGTTAAATTGGGGGTCTTATAATATTGTTCGGGAAATCATTAATTCTAAATCAGCAAAAATTAGATTTAATGGCGAACGGGGAAATGTAACCCGTACAATTACTAAAGCTGAAAAAATGGCTATGGCTGAAATAATTGATTATTTTAGACACCTTCATGGCACCATGAGTCTAGAATAAGGCTTTTCATACGATATGCCCAGATGAAACTGAACAAATGTGATTATTGGCTGCGCGATGCTGGCTTGAATAAAGGGAGCTAAATGGCTATAGAAATAAACTGCTCTTTGTGCGATAAAGCGATTGTAAATTGGGATGAGAGAAGGACCTATGAGGGGAAATGCTACTGCCAAGATTGCTATGAAATAAAACAGCATAAAAAGGAAACTTCATCAAAGCAGCCAGATAGGCGCGTAATTGATGAAAATAAAACCGCAAGGACCGGAAGTTTATGGTGTGCCATATGCAATCGGCCCATCGCTACAAGAGATGAGCATTATATATTTGAGGGAAGCCTTTTGTGCAAGGAATGCAAGATTACTAAAAGCGCAGAAAAGAATAAAACCGAATTAATCAAGGCTCTTGTTATGTTTACGATTAGTCTGATCATATTGGGTTATTATATTTTTAGCCAATGTAGCGCGTCATTAAAATAAAACATTACGATATAGGCATAAAAAGTAAGTTGGTCCGAACCCCGGTGGTTCGGACTTTGTATTTGATATAATCCTGGATTCCGGGTCGCGTCCCCGTTTAGCCGGGGACTTGCCCGGAATGACAAATATGGGCGAATGCCATTCGCCCCTACGCGGATTTGATACGGACGCCATAAATGGCTGCCCTACGGGATACAAAAAAGGCGGCATTCGCGAATGTCGCCTTTACAATTTTCACATGATTATGGATTATTTCTATTCCCCGCCCTCGGTCATTCTTCGTAAATCCAGAAGCTTTTCCAAAGTTTTCTCATCCAAAAGCTTTTTGCCGAGCACTAATTCACGTATCGTCAAATCTTTCTCCAGCGCTTCCTTGGCGATTTTGGCAGCCTCCAGATAACCGATAACCGGACTCAAAGCGGTGGCAATCGCCGAACTATGTTCGGCATAGCGGCGGCAGATTTCCTCGTTGGCAGTGATCCCCTCTACACAGCGGCGCGTGAAACTTTTGATTCCGCCGGCAAGGATTGTTATTTCTGTGAGCAAATCGTAAGCGATTATAGGCATCATCACGTTGAGTTCCAGCTGTCCGGCTTGTGCCGCTGTAGTAATTGCCGTATCCAACCCTATCGCGTGGAAACAGACCATATCGAGCATCTCCGCCAGCACCGGATTGACTTTGCCGGGCATTATCGATGAGCCCGGTTGTACCGGCGGTAGCGTGATTTCGGCGAAACCGGTACGCGGGCCGGATGCCAGCAGCCGGAAATCATCGGCGATTTTACGCAACCCGGTAATCAACACCCGCATCGCGCCGGTGACTTCGAGCACCGAATCGAAGCTCTGAAATCCCTCGAACATATTTTCGGGCAAGCGGAATTCATAGCCGGTGCCTTTGTTGATTTCCTTTATCATATTGTTATGATAATTTTCCACCGTATTTAGCCCGGTGCCGACCGCCGTTCCGCCGATACAGATTTCCAGCAACGCTTCGGCGGCCTGTTTGACTCGCCTGTAATCATTGGCCATCATCGATGCGTATGCGCCGAACTCCTGCCCCAGACGAATCGGGACGGCATCCTGAAGATGCGTGCGGCCGGTCTTTATTATGAGGTCGAACTCCATCGATTTGCGGGCGAGCGCTTTTTGTAATGATTCAATAGCTGGGAGCAGTTGTTCCTGAATTTCGCCATAGGCCGCTATGTGAATTGCCACATGGATCGTGTCGTTGGTGGATTGACTCATATTCACATGGTCGTTGGGATTGACTAAGGTCGTATCTCCTTTATGAGCCCCTAACAGTTCGCAGGCGCGATTTGCCAGCACTTCGTTCATGTTCATATTCTGGGATGTGCCGGCGCCGGCCTGGAATACATCGAGCCCGAACTGCTCGGTTAATTCCCCGGCCAGAATTTCTTCGGCCGCATCGATAATGGCTTCGGCAATTTCCGGTTTGAGCTTACCGGCCTGGCTATTAGCCAGCGCCGCCGCCCGCTTGATTATCGCCTGAGCTCGGATAAAGGCAAAGGGGAAGCGCAGGCCGCTGACCTGAAAATTATCGATAGCCCGTTGAGTCTGCGCCCCGTAGTAGGCATCGACAGGGATTTTAACTTCGCCCATGCTGTCATGTTCAATTCGGTAGTTCATACGATGCTCCATATAATTATTGCTCATATTCACCCCCAATTAAAAACAATGGCGAACGGTCATGTTCGCCATTAACGATTCGTATATCAAGATCGGATAAATCAAGCGCGCTTAATGTCGCGCCGAATCGCAATCGGTTAACTTCATGAAACTTGCTTGACTGCCTCCAGGACTTCGTCATAATCGGGTTCTTCGCCGGTTTCTTTCACATACTGGATATAGCTGATTTTCCCCTGCCTATCGACGATAAAAATCGTTCGGGCCAGAAGCCTTAGTTCTTTAATCAGCACACCGTACGCGATTCCGAAAGATGCCTCCTTATAATCAGATAGAACCTGCACGTTCTTAGTCGAAGTTTCCTCGCACCATCTTTTTTGCGCAAAAGGCAAATCCATGCTGATAGTAACAAATTTTATGTCGGATTTCGCTTTCTTGGCTTCGGCGTTAAAACGTACCGTTTCCAGATGGCAGACCTGCGTATCGAGTGATGGCACAGTCGAGATTACCACGACATTTCCCTTTAAAGATGATAATTTAACGGGTTTCAAATCCTGTCCCACGACTTCGAAATCGGGAGCTTTATCGCCAACTTTTAATTCCTGACCCAGCAATGTCAATGGGTTGCCTTTCATAAAAATGATACCGGTTCGTTCAGTCATCCCAAAATCCTTTCACCTCGGCTTTATTCAATAAAAATACATCATTATCCCGTTGTGGCCGCATCAAGGCGGTTTTGGGATACTATGTTAGCAAAATCGGTAGTGGTAAACAAGCGGATTTTGAGAGAAAAAGCATCAGCGAATGGCCAACGCCTTTGATACTAAGCCGTTTACTTAATGATGTTCGTTTTCGTGTTCCGATTCGTGTTCATCGGGAACGGCTTGAGATGGCTTGAAATTCGGGTCGATAATCGTCGCCAGCGAATCGGCTCGGTTGGTTTGGATTTCGGCCTGTTGCACGCCGGCGCCATAACGAAAAACAAGCTCGCCGCCCAGATAACCTACTCGCGCGACTATCGCGGAGCCCCATAGGGCCAGAATCAAGCTTAGCCATCCCAGCTTTTCGGATATTTTCCGGCGGAACACGATTCGGAAAGCCGTGTATATCGCCATAAAGCCCAGGAAAATGAATGCGGCTGTTTCATGGTCTTCCAGTGTCTCGTGAACCTGGGCGATTTTCCAGGTGGAATCTTCAGCCACCAACCCCGAAATAACGGCGGCCGCGGTGCCCGCAAGAGCAAATACCGACAATATCGTGCCAATCTCGAAAAACGATTTTCTTTTTAAGAAGAATCCAATTGTATCGCTCGCTAAAATTACGATTATCAGGGCAATCGGGAAATGTACAATCATCGGGTGAAGGTTCGGCATATTACTCTCCAGTAATTTATTTGCGTTTTTTTCCCTTTGGCATTAATGAAATGACATCAGGGACGACAGTTAGAAAGCCCAACCCTGGTGAATTTGATTTTTAAATGACTCACCATCCGATGTTGGTGATTTACACGATCCATAACTGCAAACAAAGGCAGTGGCTTTTTCATCGATAGCCGCTTTTCCATAAGCGATTGGCAAAAGCGATTTTTCTGGTTCCGCTATGCCGGTTTGAGGGATTCGAATTAACTGAACGTAAGTTGGGAGTGACTGCCGGTAAATTTCCAGGAAATGTCTCATATCGGATGATTCGGAATCACCGGCAATAACAACCTGATAAAACGGG